>NZ_JBHXRU010000106.1:0-19872 GCF_042716255.1 Streptomyces sp. NPDC058662
CCGCACGGCCCGGCGCCCGGGCCGTCCGGGCGGGGCCGTCGCGGCCGTGACCGACGGCGGGCCGGGCAGAGGATCCTCGGCCCGGCCCGCCGGTCTTCACTGTGTCGCGGTTCAGCCGCGCTGGATGCCCGAGGTGTCGCTCAGGACGCCTCGGCGGCCGTCCTGCGTCTGGGCGATCAGCGTGGCCGGGCCGCGCTGCTCCACGGCCAGGTACCAGGTGCCCGGGGCGAGTTCGGCGATCGGGGTGGGGGAGCCGTCCTCGGCGAAGAGGGGGCGGGCCACCGGGACCGCGAACCAGAACGGGGTGAAGTCCGCGGCGGGCGTCGGCGCCGGGGCCTGGTGGCCCGCGTCGTGCTGGCCGGGCGCGGGCGCCGGGTGGCCGCCGTACGGCGGGACCGGCTGCGGGGTGGCCCCGTACGGCTGCTGCTCACCCGGGTAGCCGTAGCCGCTGCCCGGCTGGGGCTGGCCGCCGTACGGCGGGACCGCGGCGGGGCGCGCCTCGGGCAGGAGCGGCCCGGCGAGCGCCGGGACCTTCGCGCCGGCGACGGCCACACCGGCCAGGATCAGCGTGGCGAGCAGGGAGATGATGGCGCCGGCGCCGAGGTCGACGCTGCTCGGGCAGGTGATCAGCGACCACAGCGAGGACCACGCGGCGGAGACGGCGAGCACGGTGCCCCACGCCGTCAGCGGCAGGCCGAGGACCTTGCGGGTCTCGGGCTGGAAGCGGCCGGCCACGAGCAGGCCGGCGGCGATGAATCCGAGCAGGAAGACGCTGGGCAGCACCAGCCGGTAGGCGTCGGTGTCCCAGGCGCTCGGGAGGTCGCCGCCGGTGGCGGAGTAGAAGTCGAGGAACGAGGCGATGAACAGCAGCACCGCTGCTCCGATCACCACGCCGTCGCCTCGTGTGAGGGAGCGGATGTTCACGTCTCAGGTGTCCTTCTCGGTATCGGTCGTCTCGTGGTGCCGCGGTCGCAGACCAGGCCTGGAGCGGGGCGGGCGGCACCATGGTACGGACGTCTGCCGCGACCGAGGGGGTCGGGTCGACGAGCGGTCCCGGTGGGACTCCCGCCGCACCTACCCGCCGAGGAACCCGACGATGCCGTCCGCGATGCCCTGGGCCGCCTTCTGCCGCCACTCCGGACTCGCCATCAGCGCCGCGTCCTTGGCATCACGCATGTTGCCGCATTCGACGAACACCTTGGGCTGTGTTGACAGGTTCAGGCCGCCGAGGTCGTCGCGTACGACCAAACCGGTGCCCCCGCCGAGATAGTTGGCGGGCGAGGTGCCGGTGGTCCGGGCGAAGTTCCCGGCGATCCGCTCGCCCAGCAGCCGGGAGGGTCCGACGATCTTCGCGGTGTCGGCGCCGCCCCCCTTCACCTCGGCCGGGAGGATGACGTGGAAGCCCCGGTTCCCCGAGGACACGCCGTCCGCGTGGACGGAGACCACGGCGTCGGCCTTCGCCTGGTTGCCGATGCGGGCACGCTCGTCGATGCACGGCCCCCACGGGCGGTCGGCCCGGTGGGTGAGGGCAACGTGCACGCCCCGCGCCTCCAGGATGCCTTGCAGCCTGAGCGAGACGTCGAGCGTGAACTCGGCCTCCATGTAGCCGGAGTTGGTGGTGGTGCCCGTGGTGTCGCACTCCTTGCTGTTCGTGCCGATGTCCACGTGCTCGTTGATCTCTTCGGTGTGCTGGAAGTTGCCCGTGTTGTGGCCGGGGTCGATGACGACGGTCCGGCCCGCCAGGCCCTTGGCGGGGGCGGCGTCGGGCGTCGGGGCGTCGGCCGCGGGCGTCGACGCGGCCGGGGCGGCGGCCCGCGGACTGCCGGCCGGCCCCACGCGCGGCTTCGCGTCCTGCCCCCCGGCCCCGGCCCCGGCCAGGGCCTGGGTCAGTACCCAGCCCGCCAGGCAGGCCGGGGCCAGCGCCGCGACCGCGACGACGAGGGTGGAGCGTCGGGTGAACCAGGGCCGCTCCGGGGAGGCCGGCGGGGCGGACTCGGGGGGCGGGGGGATGTCGTCGTTGCGCACGCGGCGATGCTAGACCGGGGCCCTCCGCAGGCCGCGGACTCGGCCATTGGAGGGCGTGGTGTGCTTATCGGACCGCAGCGACGCGCCCGCGAGGTGCCGTGCCGGGCGCCGCGACGCGGTGAACCTTTCCGGTCACGGCGCTAGATACCGGCCCCGGTGCGGCGCAGGACACGCAGTGAGTCGGTGACCGACACCTCCTCGAAGGCGCCGGAGGCCAGCGCGCGCCGGTAGACCCGGTACGGGGCCTGGCCGCCGTCCGCCGGGTCCGGGAACACGTCGTGGATGACCAGAATGCCGCCCGGGGCCAGGTGCGGGGCCCAGCCCTCGTAGTCGCCGGTCGCGTGCTCGTCCGTGTGCCCGCCGTCGATGAACACGAGGCCGAGCGGCCCGCCCCAGGCTGCCGCGACCTGCGGGGACCGGCCGACGATCGCGATCACGTGGTCCTCCAGACCCGCCCGGTGGAGGGTGCGGCGGAAGGTGGGCAGGGTGTCCATCAGCCCGACCTCCGGGTCCACGACCGCCGGGTCGTGGTACTCCCACCCGGGCTGCTGCTCCTCACTGCCGCGGTGGTGGTCGACGGTGATCGCGGCCACCCCCGCCTCGCGGGCGGCGTCGGCCAGCAGGATCGTGGAACGGCCGCAGTACGTCCCGACCTCCAGCAGCGGCAGCCCGAGCGCCCCGGCCTCGACGGCGGCCCCGTACAGCGCGAGCCCCTCGCGCACGGGCATGAACCCCTTGGCCGTCTCGAAGGCGGCGAGGGTCTCCGGCTTGGGGGTGGCGGCCATGTGTTCCTCCGGGCGGTACGCGTGTGTGGCGGCCCATGCTGCCCTACCGCCGGGTAGCGGCCCAGAGCGGGTCAGCCGCGGGATGCCGGGCACCGCGCCCGCACCGTCCCGCACCGCCGCCCCCGTACTCGGTGGCCGGGAGAGGTGGGGCTCCTCCTCGACACCCGTGCGGCCTAGCACTTCCTCGATGGGTGCCGGTCTACGCCTGTTGCTGCCGGGACGGGTGCGCGTGCCGTGGTACGGCATATCAGAGGCCAATTCGGGCCATGATCGCGAAAGGTGGGGCCTGTGTCTCAGGAGCGACGCAAACCCGGGCAGAGGCTGCGGCTGCCGGTGAAGGCGGCCCTGCCCGGCCGCCATCCGCACGAGGACAGGACGCCCGTCACCGACCGGGTGGTCTTCGGTGTGGCGGCCGTGCTGACCCTGGGCTTCGTGATCTGGGGCGCCACCGCCACCAGCAGCCTGGAAAGCGTCTCCGACACCCTGCTGAACGGCCTGATGCACAACGGCGGCTGGGCGTTCGTCCTGGTCGCCTCGGGCTTCGTCGTCTTCGCGCTGTGGCTCGCCGTCAGCCGCTACGGCCGGATCGAGCTGGGCCAGGAGCACGAGAAGCCGGAATTCAGCACCGTCTCCTGGGTCGCCATGATGTTCAGCGCCGGCATGGGCATCGGCCTGATGTTCTACGGCGTCAGCGAACCCCTCGCGCACTACACCACCCCGCCGCCCGGCACCGACCCCGCCGACTCGGCGGACGCCATGCAGACGGCGCTCGCCACCACGCTCTTCCACTGGACGCTGCACCCGTGGGCCATCTACGCCGTGGTCGGCCTGGCCATCGCGTACAGCACCTTCCGGCGCCGCAGGCGGCAGACGATCAGCGCCGTCTTCGTCCCCCTCCTCGGGGCGAAGCGGGCCGAGGGCGCACCCGGCCGGGTGATCGACATCCTGGCCATCTTCGCCACGCTGTTCGGATCCGCCACGTCCCTGGGGCTCGGCGCGCTCCAGATCGGCAGCGGCATGCACGAGGTGGGGTGGCTGGGCAGGGCCGGGACGGGGCTGCTCGTCACCATCATCGCCGTGCTGACCGTCTGCTTCGTCTTCTCCGCCGTCTCCGGCGTGGAGAAGGGCATCCAGTGGCTCTCCAACATCAACATGGTGCTGGCCCTCGTCCTCGCGGCCTTCGTGTTCGTCGTCGGCCCCACCATCCTGGTCCTCGACTTGATCCCCACCTCCCTCGCGGCCTACTTCGACGAGCTGCCCCAGCTGATGGGCCGCACCGAGGCGTCCACCGGCGGCGGTGACGTCGCCGACTGGCTGAGCAGCTGGACGGTCTTCTACTGGGCCTGGTGGATCTCCTGGACGCCCTTCGTCGGCATGTTCATCGCCCGTATCAGCCGGGGCCGGACGATCCGCCAGTTCGTCGGCGGCGTCATCCTGGTGCCCAGCACCGTGAGCCTGGTCTGGTTCGCCGTCTTCGGCGGTACGGCCATGCGGCTCAAGGAGCAGGGCAAGCTCGCCGACGCGACCACGCCCGAGGCGCAGCTCTTCGGCGTGCTCCAGGAGTTCCCGGTGGCCGGCGTGATGAGCCTGCTCGTGATGGTCCTGGTCGGCATCTTCTTCGTCTCCGGGGCCGACGCGGCGTCGATCGTGATGGGCACCCTCTCCCAGAGGGGCTCCTTCGAACCGGCCCGGTTCGTCGTCATCTTCTGGGGCGTGGTCACCGGCGGTGTGGCGGCCGTGATGCTGCTCGTCGGCGAGGGCAAGGGCGACGCCCTCGCGGGCCTGCAGCACTTGACGATCCTCGTCGCCGCCCCGTTCGTGCTGGTGATGATCGGCATGTGCTGGGCGCTCCTGCGGGACCTCCGGCGGGACCCGCTGATCGTCCGCGTCGAACTCGCCGAGGAGGCGGTGGAGGAGGCCGTGATCGCGGGCCACGAGAAGTACGCGGGCGGGTTCGAGATCCGCATCGGCCCCGCGCAGGACGCGACCCCGGGGAAGGACGCGGCCCCCGGCAAGGACGCGGCCCCCGGGAAGGGCAAGGGCGACCGCGAGCACCCCGACACCCCGCCGCCCCCGGCCTCCTGACGGCCGCACCGGCCCCCCCGTCGCGCCGCCCGCCCGGGCGGGTCCCGGGGCGGGGCCGGTGCCCGCCGGGCGGCCGGGAGGAACACCCGCATCTGACCTTCCGTCAGAATGGAACGTGTTCTAGTCTGCCGCGCATGGGCATCGGAATCACTGCGGAACAACGGGAGTTGGCCGAAGCCGTGCGCGGCTGGGTGGCGCGGGCCGCGCCGCCCGAGGATGTGCGCAAGCTGCTCGACACGCCGCCGCGGACGGGGGCGCGGCCCGCCTACTGGGACGCCATGACCGCGCAGGGGCTGCTGGAACCGCACCTGGAGGGCGGGACCCTGCTGGACCTGGCCGTCGTCGTCGAGGAGGCCGCGCGGGCCGCGCTGCCCGGGGCGTACCTGCCGAGCGCGCTGGCCTCCGTACTGCTGGACCGGGCCGGGGCCGACCCCCTGGCGGGCCGGGTCGGCGCCGTCGCCCTGGGCCCCGGCGCGGTGACCGCCGCGGCCGTCGGGGGCGGCGGGTACCTGCTCGACGGCCTCGCGCCCCCGGTACTGGGCGCCGGCGAGGCCGATGTGGTGCTGCTCGCGGCGGAGGCGGCGCACGGCACGGGCTGGTTCGCCGTGGACGCCGCCGCGCTGCACATCCGTACGCAGGAGAGCGCCGACCCCACCCGCCCCACCGCCGAGGTCCGGGCGCGCGGGGTCGCCGTGCCGGCCGGCCGGCTGCTGGAACTGGACGCGGCCCAGGTCCGGGACCTGGCCTGCACGCTCTTCGCCGCCGACGCCTGCGGCACCGCCGCCCGGGCGCTGCACACGGCCGCCGAGTACGCCAAGGTGCGCGAGCAGTTCGGCCGGCCCATCGGCCGGTTCCAGGGCGTCAAGCACCTGTGCGCGGACATGCTGGTCCGGCTGGAGCAGGCCCGGGCCCTGGCCTGGGACGCCGCGAACAGCGCCGACGAGCCCGCCGAGGTCCGCTCGCTCGTCGCCGCGCTCGCCGCCGGGACCGCGCTGGACGCCGCGTACTCCTGCGCCAAGGACTGCATCCAGATCCTCGGCGGCATCGGCTTCACCTGGGAGCACGACGCGCACATCTACCTGCGCCGGGCCGTCGTCGCCCGCCAGCTGCTGGGCCCCGGCGACGGGCACCGGGCGCGCGCGGTGAGGCTCGCGGCGGCCGGAGCCCGCCGCGAGCTGCGCCTGGAGCTCCCCGCGGAGGCCGAGGCCTACCGTGCGGGGGCCCGCGCCGCCATCGGGGACGCGGTCGGCCTCGACGCGGCGGCGGCCCGGCGGATCCTGGCCCCCACCGGCTACGCCGCCCCCCACCTGCCGCCCCCGTACGGACTGGGGGCCGGGCCGGTCGAGCAGCTCGTCGTCCAGCAGGAGCTGCGGGCGGCCGGGGTGAAGCTCGCGGACCTGGGGATCGCCACCTGGGTCGTGCCCTCGCTGATCGCCTACGGGACGGCCGCGCAACGCGAGGCATACGTACTGCCCACCCTGCGCGGGGAGCTGACCTGGTGCCAGCTCTTCTCCGAGCCGGGCGCGGGATCGGACCTGGCCTCGCTGCGAACCCGCGCGGAGCGCACCCCGGACGGCGGCTGGCGGATCAACGGGCAGAAGGTGTGGACGAGTTCCGCCCACTGCGCCGACTTCGGCATCCTGCTCGCCCGTACCGACCCGGACGCGCCCAAGCACGCGGGCCTCGGCTACTTCGTCGTCGACATGCGCCGCACCCCGGGCATCGACGTCCGGCCGCTCAAGGAGATCACCGGCGAGGCCCTCTTCAACGAGGTGTACTTCGACGACGCGGACCTCCCCGCGGACGCGCTGGTCGGCGCCGCGGACGACGGATGGCGGGTGGCCCGCAACACCCTGGGCAACGAGCGGGTCCACATGGCGGACCAGATGTCCTTCGACACCGGCCTGGAAGCGCTGATCGCCCGCTCCGCCGAACTCGACGGCGCGTACCGGGCGCGGATCGGGGCGCTGGCGGCCGAGGCGCACGCCCTGGCCTGCATCGGACTGCGCACCACGCTCCAACGGGTCTCGGGGCTGGAGCCGGGCGCGGGCGCCTCCGTGCGCAAGCTCGTCCAGACCCCCCACCAGCAGCGCACCGCCGAACTCGCCCTCGAACTGCTCGGGCCGGCGGGCGCGGTGCGGGAGGGAGCGGGGGAGCGGGCGGTGCACGGGATGCTCATGTCCCGCTGCCTCACCATCGCCGGCGGCACCACGCAGGTCCAGCTCAATGTCGTCGCCGAGCGCATTCTCGGCCTTCCGAGGGACTAGGGACTGAAGGGACACCAGGGGCATGAAGTCGTACATCGTGGGCGTCGGCATGACGAAGTTCGAGAAGCCGGAGTCGCGGGACTGGCAGTACTGGGACATGGCGAAGGAGGCCGGCGCCGCCGCGCTCGCCGACGCGGGGGTGGAGTACGGGCTCGTGGAGCAGGTGCCGGCCGGCTACTGCTTCCAGGCCTCCACGGCCGGCCAGCGGGCCGCGTACGAGCTGGGGCTGAGCGGGGTCCCGGTCTACAACGTGAACAACAACTGCGCGACGGGATCCACGGCGCTGATGATGGCGCGGCAGTTCGTCGAGGGCGGGATCAGTGACTGCGTGCTCGCGCTGGGCTTCGAGAAGATGAAGCGCGGCGCGCTGGGCGGCGGTGCGGACGGCGGCGACTTCGCGACGTCACCGGTCGCCCGGCACTACGGGATCATGGCCGAGGGCCACGGCTTCGAGATGTCGCCGCCCACCGCGCAGATCTTCGGCAACGCGGCGCGCGAGCACATGGAGCGGTACGGGACCACGGCCGCGCAGCTGGCGGCGGTGGGCGCCAAGAACCACCGGCACTCGGCGAACAACCCGAAGGCGCAGTTCCAGGACGTGTACGGGGTGGAGGAGGTCCTCGCATCGAAGCCGATCCACGAGCCGCTGACCAGACTCCAGTGCTCCCCGACCTCCGACGGGGCGGCGGCGGCCGTGGTGGTGTCGGAGCGGTTCCTGGTCCGGCACGGGCTGCACGGGAAGGCGGTCGAGATCGTGGGCCAGGCGATGACGACGGACACCGAGGCCTCCTTCTCCTCCGGCTCGTGCATCGACGTGGTCGGCAAGCCGATGACGGCGGCGGCGGCCCGGCAGGCGTACGAGGCCTCGGGGCTCGGGATCGAGGACGTGGACGTCGTGGAGCTGCACGACTGCTTCTCGGTCAACGAGCTGCTGACCTACGAGGCCCTCGGCATGTGCGCGGACGGCGCCTCGGGGAAGCTGGTGGAGAGCGGCGCGACCACGTACGGCGGCCGGTGGGTGGTGAATCCGTCCGGCGGGCTGATCTCCAAGGGGCACCCGCTCGGCGCCACCGGGCTCGCGCAGGCCGCCGAACTGGTGTGGCAGCTGCGCGGGGAGGCGGGCGCGCGGCAGGTGGCCGGGGCGCGGACCGGGCTGGCGCACAACATCGGGCTGGGCGGCGCCGCGGTGGTGACCCTGCTGCGGAGGTAGGCGGCGCACGGAGGCGGGGCGGCGCGGGCGCCGGTGCCGGGCGGGGTCGGTGTCGGGCGGGCCGGTGCGTCGCGCCCCGGGCGGCGGGCCGGTGCGGAGGCCCGGTGCGCCGCGCCCCGGCGTCGCGCCCCGGTGCGGAGGGCCGGCCTCCGCCTGCCCCGTCGATCCCCCCGGAACGGCGGGGCGGGCGGATGCCGCGGCGGCGGTCACGGCGCGTCGAGCGCCGGATCCACCACCGTCTCGCCCGTGGAGGCGCGCCGGACCGCGTCCGCCAGCTCCTCGATCGGGCCGTCCCGCAGGACCAGCCCCGCCGCACCGGCGGCGAGGACCGCGTCCCGCAGGCCCGGGTGCGCCGATCCCGTCAGGACCAGCACCCGGCACTCGGGATCGTCCGCGAGCAGGGCCCGTACCGTGTCGGCCTCCTCGACCAGGGCCACCGCGGGCCGGGCCGTCGGGGACGCGACCACCTCGATGTCCGGCTGGAGACCGAGCCGGAGCGCCAGGGGCGGATTCGGCGGGTCGACCAGGACTCGAAGGGAGCGGGTCGGACGGTGATTCGCGGGCATTTCCTCCACGGGGCCAGATTAGTGCCCCGCGCTCCGGTTTGGCCACAACTCGGGCCGCAACACGCGTACCGCGACACAGATCTGACGTTGAGTCAGCGCTCTTCCCAACTGCTGGGACGTGCGTTATACATTTCCCTCACCGGCCTAGAACGCGTTCTAGAACCGGTCCGCGTGCGACCTCGGTGCGGTCGACGGTGCGGACGTCCGCACCGAGGTCTTCCAAGGCAGCGCTTCTTCGAGACAGGGAGCAGCACCCCCATGCCGATCGATGCCGCCAGGGCCCTCGCCGCCGAACCCCGCCAGGGGGACATCGGCTGGGACCACAAGGACATCCAGCTGTACCACCTCGGCCTCGGCGCGGGCCTGCCGGCCACCGACCCCGACGAGCTGCGCTACACCCTGGAGTCCAAGCTCCACGTCCTGCCCAGCTTCGCGACCGTCGCCGGCGCCGGCATGGCCATGCTGGGAGGCCTCGCCGCCCCCGGGATCGAGGTCGACCTCGCGTCGGTCCTGCACGGCGGCCACTCCATCGAGCTGCACCGGCCCATCCCCGTCAAGGGCCGGGCCACCTCCACCTCCAAGGTCGCCGCCGTCTACGACAAGGGCAAGGCGGCGGTGATCGTGCTGCGCTCCGAGGTCGCGGACGGCGACGGACCGCTGTGGACCAGCGACGCGCAGCTGTTCGTCCGGGGCGAGGGCGGCTTCGGCGGCGAACGCGGCCCGTCCGTGCGGGAGGGACGGCCCGACCGCGCCCCCGACCGCACCGAGGAGCGCGCGATCCGGGAGGAGCAGGCGCTGCTCTACCGCCTCTCGGGGGACTGGAACCCGCTGCACGCCGACCCCGAGTTCGCCAAGCTGGCCGGCTTCGACCGGCCGATCCTGCACGGCCTGTGCTCGTACGGCATGACCCTGAAGGCCGTCGTCGACACGGCACTCGGCGGGGACGTGTCCAGGGTCCGGGCCTACCGCACGCGCTTCGCCGGGATCGTCTTCCCCGGCGAGACGCTGCGCATCCGGATGTGGCAGGAGCCCGGCCGCGTCCTGGTCGCGGTGACCGCCGCGGAACGGGACGATGCGCTGGTCCTGGCCGACACCGTCGTCGAGCACGCGTAACCAGCACCACGCGCCACCCCGACCGACAGAAGGAGCCGCACCGTGCGCGCAGCACTGCAGAGCGAGATCGGCCAGGACAAGCTGGAAGTCGTGGACGACATGGAGGCCGTGGGCCTCGGTCCCGGCAAGGTGAAGATCCGCGTCAAGGCCACCGGCCTGTGCCATTCCGACCTGTCCGCGATGAGCGGCGTCCTGCCGCAGCCCGCTCCCTTCATCCCCGGGCACGAGGGCTCCGGAGTGATCGCCGACGTCGGTGACGGCGTCACCGGCCTGGCGCAGGGCGACCGGGTCCTCGTGTGCTGGCTGCCCCCGTGCGGCCAGTGCCCGGCCTGCAAGCGGGGCCAGGGCCACCTGTGCCTGGCGAGCCTGGTCAACGCCGGCACCCCCAACTTCCGGCGCGCGGGCGGGGACATCTTCGGCTTCGCCGCGACCGGCACCTTCGCCGAGGAACTCGTCGTCGACGCCAAGTGCGCCGTGCCGATCCCCGACGACGTGCCCTTCGACATCGCCGCCCTGATCGGCTGCGGGGTCACCACCGGCCTGGGCGCCGCCATCAACACCGCCGAGGTCCAGGCGGGCTCGTCCGTCGCCGTCATCGGCTGCGGCGGGGTCGGCATATCCGTCATCCAGGGCGCCAAGGTACGGGGCGCCGCGCAGATCATCGCCGTGGACCCCGTCGAGTCGCGGCGCGAGGCCGCCCTGCGCTTCGGCGCCACGGAGGCGGTCTCCCCGGACGCCTTCGACGACGCCAGGAACCGCGTCACCGGCGGCGAGGGCTTCGACTACGTCTTCGAGGTGGTCGGCAAGTCCGCCACCGCGCAGACCGCGTACCGGATGACCCGCCGCGGCGGCACGGTCTGCGTGGTCGGCGCGGGCGCGCTCGACGACACCTTCCAGATCGACATGTTCTCGCTGTTCTTCGACGAGAAGAGGATCCTGCCGTCGCTGTACGGGGGCGGCGACGTCCTGCGTTCGTACGAGCGCACCATCGCGCTGTGGCGGGCCGGCCGGATCGACCTGGAGGGCCTGATCACGCACCGGGTGCGGCTCGCGGAGGTCAACGACGCCCTCGACCAGATGCGCACGGGCACGGCGCTGCGCACCTGCATCGAGATCTGACCGGCGTCGGCCCCCACCCCGCCCACCGCACCGCGCATCCCACGGGACCGCGTCCCGCCGACCGCTTCGAGAGGAATCCGGTACATGTCGCTCCCACTTGAGGGACTCTCCGCCGTCGTCACGGGCGCGGGCCGCGGGCTCGGCCGGGCCGAGGCGGTCGAACTCGCCCGGCTCGGCGCGAGCGTGGTCGTCAACGACTTCGGCCAGCCCGGCCGGGACGGTTCCGGGGAGGCCTCGGCCGCCCCGGCGGAGGAGGTCGCCGCGGAGATCCGCGCGGCGGGCGGGCAGGCCGTGGCGCACCTGGGGGACGTGGCCGACTTCGAGCAGGCCCGCGAGCTCGTGGAGCTCGCGGTACGCAGCTTCGGGAAGCTCGACATCCTGGTCAACAACGCGGGCATCCTGCGCGACCGGATGGTCTTCTCGATGTCGGAGGCGGAATGGGACTCGGTGATCCGGGTCCACCTCAAAGGCCACTTCAACACCACGCGCTTCGCGTCCGCGCACTGGCGGGAGCGTGCCAAGGCGGCGGGCGGTCCGGTCTACGGTCGGATCGTCAACACCTCCTCGGAAGCCTTCCTCGGCGGGTCGGCCGGCCAGCCGAACTACGCGGCGGCCAAGGGCGGCATCGTGGGCCTGACCACCTCGACCGCGCTGGCCCTGGCCAAGTACGGAGTGACGGCCAACGCCATCTGCCCGCGCGCCCGCACCCGGATGACCGAGGACGTCTTCGCCGGCTTCGAGGTCCCGGAGGAGGGCCGGCTCGACGCCCTCGCCCCCGAGCACGTCTCCCCGCTCGTGGCCTACCTGGCCTCCCCGGCCTCGGCGAAGGCCAACGGCCAGCTGTTCGTCGTCCACGGCGGGATCGTGGTCGTGATGGAGCGCCCCAGGGTGGCGGCCAAGTTCGACACCACCAAGGAGGCGTTCTCCTACGAGGAGCTCGACGAGGTGCTGACCCCGCACTACGACGGCCGCCCGGCGAACGAGACCTTCGCGGCGACGGAGGTCCTGGGCCTCAAGCACGGCTAGGCCGCCCGCCCGGCAGGATCCGCGGGAGAGGGCCCGGGACGACTGCGGGTTCAGACCGAGGCGAGCGGGGCCTGCTGCAGCGGTACCGGGCGCGGCGCGGCGGGCGCGGGGGCGGGGGCGGGCGGGTCCAGGCGGACCGGGGGCGCAGGGCAGACGGGCAGGGCCGTCCCGAGGATCCCGCAGGGCACCTCGGGTGTCGTGTACGGGAGGTGCAGCCTGCCCTGCGCGGTCCACAGCCCCGTCCCGCCCAGCCAGCCCACGGGCGCGGCGAGGCGCACCACGTGCCGGTCGGCCGGGCGCCACAGGCCGATGACGCCCTCGGACAGCCGCAGCGCGACCCCGCAGGACTCCGGCATCAGCGCCTGGCCCGGCTGCACGGCGAAGGGCGTGGCCGCGGCCCCCTCGGCGCGCAGGCACTCCGGGAACCGCACCGGCAGCGAACTGCCCAGCACTCCCCAGCCCAGCCGGAGCTCGCCCGGGGCGTCGGAGCGGATCAGCAGCAGTCCGCTGTCCGCGTCGGCCAGCAGCAGCCGGTCGTCACTGTCCTCCGTGATCTGGAGCAGCGGGGAGACCTCGCCGCCGCGCCCCAGGTCCACGGCGACCGCCTTGACGCCGCCGTCGAGCTCGCGGTCCAGTGCCAGCAGCCGGCCCGCCCGGTCGAGCCAGACGCCGCCGGAGCAGCGCCCCGGTACGGAGGCGACCCGCTGCGGTCCGGAGCCGGTGCCGGGGCCGGTGATCCGCCACAGCGTGCTCGCGGTGTCCGCGGCCGCCAGCGCGTAGGCCCCCGTACCGTCCGGCGCCGGCGGCAGCAGGCGGACCCGCAGGCCCTCTTGCGCCCCCACCGAGCCCAGCTGGAGCTCCCCGGTGCGGGGACCGTCCGCCGCGCCGCCCGTCGGGTAGAGCAGGGCGAAGGCGTGCCGGTCGGCCACCCGCCGGTGGATGAGCACCCGGCCGTCGGCCAGCGGCAGCAGCTCGCTGTCGGCCTCCTCGGGCTGTGCGAGGGGCAGCGGCACCGCGTACGGCTCGGGCCCGTCCAGGGTCCAGCGCTCCGCGTAGCGCGCCTCGCCGTCGCCGGCGAGCCTGGCCGCGTACGACCCGTCCGCGGCGATCGTGAACGGGGCCGTGGTCGTCATTCCGGTGGCACAGACAGTCATCCGGGCCGTCACCTCCGGGCAGGAAGGTACTTTTCCCGCCTCCGCCCGACCGGCATGAACAACTCCGCTTCACACATACGGGTGGCCGGGCGGCGGTTCGTCCGTGGCGGCCGGGGCGGCTGTGCTGTGCGCCGGCGGGGGGAGCGGGCCCCGCGGGGCCGTCCTGACCGGGACGGTCGCACCGGACGGTAGCCTTGGGCCGTGCCCCGTCTCTCTGAAGTCATCGCCGCGCTGGACGCTCTCTGGCCCCCCTCGCGGGCCGAGCAGTGGGATGCCGTCGGCACCGTCTGCGGCGACCCCGACGCCGAGGTCACCCGGGTGCTGTTCGCCGTCGACCCCGTCCAGACGATCGCCGACGAGGCGGTGAAGCTGGGCGCAGACCTGATCGTCACCCACCACCCCCTCTACCTGCGGGGCACCACGACCGTCGAGGCCGGCACCTTCAAGGGCCGCGTCGTGCACACGCTGATCAAGAACGACATCGCGCTGCACGTCGCCCACACCAACGCCGACACCGCCGACCCCGGCGTCTCCGACGCCCTCGCGGGCGCCCTCGACCTCCGGATCACCGGCCCGCTGGTCCCCGACCCCGGCGACCCGGCGGGCCGCCGGGGCCTGGGCCGGATCTGCGAGCTGGACCGGCCCGAGACGCTGCGCGAGTTCGCCGCCCGCTGCGCGGCCTGGCTGCCGCCGACCGCGCAGGGCATCCGCGTGGCCGGCGACCCCGACGCGATGATCCGCCGCGTCGCCGTCAGCGGCGGCTCCGGCGACAGCCTCCTCGCGCAGGTCCGCGCCGCGGGCGTGGACGCCTTCGTGACGGCCGACCTGCGCCACCACCCGGTGTCCGAGGCCCGCGAGCAGAGCCCGCTCGCCCTCGTCGACGCCGCCCACTGGGCCACCGAGTGGCCCTGGTGCGAGCAGGCCGCCGCGCAGCTCGACGCGATCTCCGAGCGCCACGGCTGGGGCCTGCGTACCCATGTCTCGCGCGCGGTCACCGACCCGTGGACGGTGCACGCGCCGTCCGACGTTTCCTCACCTTCCTCTTCTATCTCAGGAGCCCCCAACTGAACGCCGAGCCCGCCGACCAGATCCGACTTCTCGACATCCAGGCCCTGGACGTCCGGCTGTCTCAGCTCACCCACAAGCGCAAGTCGCTGCCCGAGCACACCGAGGTCGACTCGCTGGCCAAGGACCTCACCCAGCAGCGCGACCTGCTCGTCGCCGCCCAGACGCAGGCGAGCGACGCCGCCCGCGAGCAGACCAAGGCGGAGCAGGACGTGGACCAGGTGCGCCAGCGCGCCGCCCGCGACCAGGCGCGACTGGACTCCGGCGTGGGCGTCTCGGCCCGGGACCTGGCGAACCTGCAGAGCGAGGTCGTCTCCCTCGCCAAGCGCCAGGGCGACCTGGAGGACGTGGTCCTGGAGGTCATGGAGCGCCTGGAGGCCGCGCAGGAGCGCGTCACCGAGATCACCGAGCGGGTCGCCGCGACGGAGACCAAGCTGACCGACGCCACCGCCCGCCGCGACGCCGCCACCGGCGAGCTCGACGCCGAGGCCGCCCGGATCGCCAAGGACCGCGAGGTCATCGTGGCGTCCATGCCGACCGACCTGATGGCCCTGTACGAGAAGATCCGCGTCAAGCAGGGCGGGGTCGGCGCCGCGCGCCTCTACCAGCGCCGCTGCGAGGGCTGCCGGCTGGAGCTGGACCTGGCCGATGTGAACGAGATCAAGGCCGCGCCCCGCGACCAGGTCGTCCGGCACGAGAACTGCGGCCGCATCCTCGTCCGTACGGCCGACTCGGGCATCTGATGCCGAGGTTTGTCGTCGAGGCGGACGGCGGATCCCGGGGGAACCCGGGGCCCGCCGGCTACGGCGCGGTCGTGCTGGACCCGGCGACGGGCGAGACCCTGGCCGAACGGGCCGAGTTCATCGGCGTCGCGACGAACAACGTGGCGGAGTACAAGGGCCTGATCGCCGGGCTCCGGGCCGCCCGCGAGCTTGCCCCGGACGCGGCGGTCCTGGTCCGAATGGACTCCAAGCTGGTCGTCGAGCAGATGTCGGGCCGCTGGAAGATCAAGCACCCCGACATGAAGCCGCTGGCCGCCGAGGCCGCGAAGATCCTCCCGCGCGAGCAGGTGACGTACGAGTGGATCCCCCGGGAGCGCAACAAGCACGCGGACCGGCTCGCCAACGAGGCGATGGACGCGGGCAGGCGCGGCCGGCAGTGGGAGCCGTCGGACTCCTCCGCCGTGTTCGCGGCTCCGTCCGGACCGGTCGGGGACGCCGCGGCCGGGGCCGCGGCCGTACGGGCCGCGCTGGCGGCCTCCGGCCGGGGCGTGCGCGCGCCCGAGCCGCTCCTCACGGAGACGCCCGACGCGCTGTTCCCCGAGGCCGACGCACTGTTCCCCGCGGCCGACGCGCTCGCCCCGGCGTCCGCACCCCGGCCGCCCGCCGCCGTCGTCGCACCCGCCGTCGCCCCGGCGGCCGGTACGGGCACCGGCGCGACGGCAGAGGCCGCCGCCACCACCGGCGGCGCGGGCGGGCAGGGGTGGGGCCCCGACATGGGGGAACCCGCCACCTTCATGCTGCTGCGCCACGGCGAGACCGCCCTCACCCCGCAGAAGCGATTCTCCGGCAGTGGCGGCAGCGACCCCGAGCTGTCCCCGGCCGGGCTCCGCCAAGCCGCCGCCGCGGCCGAGGCGCTGGCCGCCCGCGGCGACGTCCGGGCGGTCGTCAGCTCGCCGCTGCGCCGCTGCCGCGAGACCGCGCGGGCCGTCGCCGACCGCCTGGGCCTGCCTGTCACCGTCGACGAGGGCCTGCGCGAGGTCGACTTCGGCGCCTGGGAGGGCCTGACCTTCGCCGAGGTGCGCGAGCGCTTCCCCGACGACCTCCAGGCCTGGCTGGACTCCCCCGAGGCGGCCCCCACCGGCGGCGGCGAGAGCTTCGCGACCGCCACCCGCCGTATCGCGGCCGCCCGCGACCGGCTGGCCGCCGCCCACGCGGGCCGCACGGTCCTGCTGGTCACCCATGTGACACCGGTCAAGATCCTGGTCCGCCTGGCGCTGGGCGCCCCGCCGGAGGCACTGTTCCGCATGGAGCTTTCCGCGGCCTCCCTCTCGGCGGTGGCCTACTACGCGGACGGCAACGCCTCGGTCCGGCTGCTGAACGACACCTCGCACCTGCGGTAGGACGCCCGGAACGCACGTAACCCCCGCGCGGGACGCGGGGGTTACGGTGAGGAACAGGCGGCAGACGAGCCGGCCTGTACGCCGGGTTCTGTCACCCGGTGACCTCGCGGTCGCCGGGGAGACGGCCATCCATCTAGGACCGGTGTTGCCACCGGCCTCGTGCGGTCTACCCGCGAACTCGGGCGGGCAGCCCTCGATCGTTCGCGCAGACCCGTCCGGGGACGGGTCCTCTTGACCTTGCTCCGGGTGGGGTTTACCTAGCCGCCTGGGTCACCCCAGGCGCTGGTGGTCTCTTACACCACCGTTTCACCCTTACCGGGGACCGAGGTCCCCGGCGGTCTGTTTTCTGTGGCACTGTCCCGCGGGTCACCCCGGGTGGGCGTTACCCACCACCCCGCCCTGTGGAGCCCGGACGTTCCTCGGCGGGATCCGAGGATCCCGACGCGGCCGCCCGGCCGACTCGTCTGCCGTGGTGACCATGCTACCCGGGCCGCCGACGCGCCTGGACCCGTCCCGCGCCGGCCCGCGTCACTACACGGCGGTGAAGAGGACCTTCGCCGTGCCCGGGTCGGCCGCCGTCAGCCGGACCGGGATCCGCTCGCCCAGCGGAAGTTCCCGCGCGGCGGACTCGACGCGGCCGACCACTGCCGGATCCGCCAGGTGGACCGTACCCACCAGCGGTTCGCGCTCCTTGATGTCGATCACGGTGGCCTCGAAGGTCTCCCCGACGCGGTCCTTCAGCACGGCGGCCTCGACCAGGTCCACGCACTCGCGCTCCACCGTGTTCGCGGCGCGCGTCCCCTCCGCCATCTCCCGCGGCAGCGATTCCAGCGCCTCCACCGCCCACCGCGGCGGCTCCGCCCCCGCCACCGCGGCCAGGCACAGCTCGCCGCTGTAGCGGTCGACGAGGCGGCGCAGCGGGGCGGTGCAGTGCGCGTACGGGGCCGCCACCGCGGCGTGGATCGCCGGGTCCGGGATCTCGCCGCCCGCGAAGACGGTGTAGCCCGCTCCGCGCAGCAGGGCCGTGCACTCCTGGAGGAAGGCCGCGTGGGCGGGCCGGTGCGGGTCCAGGGAGCGTACGAGTTCCGCGTACGGGACGTGGTGCGGCCACTCGATGCCCAGGGCCTTCGCCGCCCGGCGCAGCCTGGCGACGGCGCCGTCGGGGGCGCTGGGGAGGGTGCGCAGGATGCCGGTCCCGGTGGCGAGCATCAGATCGGCGGCGGCGATGCCGGTCATGAGGGAGATCTGCGCGTTCCAGCCGTCGGCGGGCAGTGGGGCGCGGTACTCCAGGCCGTACGCGCCGCCGTGCTCCACCACCTCCTGCTCCGGCACGTTCAGTGAGATGCCGCCGCGCTCGCGCTCCAGGGCCTCGCGGAGCCGGCCGATGTCCGCGAGCAGGGCGAGGGGCTCCTCCGCCGTGCCGGTGTCGATGGCCTTCTGGACGCCGTCGTAGTCGAGTTTGGCGCGGCTGCGGACGAGGGCCCGGCGCACGTCGGTGGTCTCGACGCGGCCCTCGGCGTCCAGGTCGAGCTGCCACAGCAGCGCGGGCCGGGTCTCGGCGGGCAGCAGGCTGGCCGCGCCCTCCGAGAGGACGGCCGGGTGCAGCGGGACCCTGCCGTCGGGGAAGTAGAGGGTGGTGACGCGGCGGTGGGCCTCCGCGTCGAGGGCGCCGCCGGGTGCGACGAACGCGGCGACGTCGGCGATGGCGTAGTGCACCCGGTAGCCGCCGGGCCGTCGGGCCAGGTGCATGGCCTGGTCGAGGTCGACGGAGGACGGCGGGTCGATGGTGAAGAAGGGCAGGTCGGTCGCGTCGGCCGCAGGCAGCCGGGGCTCGCGCGCGGCCCGCTCGGCCTCGGCGAGCACCTCTGGGGGGAATTGCGCTGGTACGCCCAGCTTCGTCCGCAGTTCACGCAGCGCGGCCCGCAGGGAGGCCCCGTCTGCGCCGGTCATGTGCATAGGACGGCGTGGCATGGACCGAGCCTAGGGCCGCGGGGCCCGCGATGCGCGGCGGACGGGCGCAGAGGGGCGGCGGAGGGGTACGGCGCCGGCCGGCCGGGCGGGCGGACGGCGTCGGGGCGGCCGCCGGGCGCCGTCTACCCTGGGCCAGGGGCCGCATCCCCTGCGACGTGCCGTACTGAAGGAGAACACCGTGCTCGTGCTGCTGCCGCCGTCCGAAGGAAAGGCCGCCGGCGGCTCCGGCGCACCGCTGAAGCCGCAGGAACTGTCGCTGCCCGCCCTCGCCCCGGCACGCGCGGCGGTGCTGGAGGAACTCGTCGAGTTGTGCGCGGCCGACGAGCTCAAGGCGCGCGAGGTACTGGGCCTGAGCGAGGGGCTGCGCGGCGAGGTCGCCAAGAACGTGGAGCTGCGGACGGCCGCGGCCCGTCCGGCGGGCGAGATCTACACGGGCGTGCTGTACGACGCGCTGGGCCTGGCCGACCTGCCGCCGCGGGTGCGTGAGCGCGCCGACGCCGCGCTGCTGGTCTTCTCGGGGCTCTGGGGCGCGGTGCGCGTCACCGACCGGATCCCGTCGTACCGCTGCTCGATGGGCGTGAAGCTGCCGGCGCTGGGGGCGCTCGGCGCGTACTGGCGCGGGCCGATGGCGCAGGCGCTGCCCGAGGCGGCCGGGGACGGGCTGGTCCTGGACCTGCGGTCGTCGGCGTACGCGTCGGCGTGGAAGCCGAAGGGGGAGGCGGCCGGGCGGACGGCGACGGTGCGGGTGCTGCACGCGCAGACGGTGGACGGGGTGGAGAGGCGTTCCGTGGTGAGCCACTTCAACAAGGCGACGAAGGGGCGGCTGGTCCGGGACCTGCTGCTCGCGGGGGCGGAGCCGGGGTCGCCGGGGGAGCTGGTGACGGCGCTGCGGGATCTGGGGTACGTGGTGGAGGCGGAGGCGCCGGTGAAGGCCGGGCGGGCGTGGGGGCTGGACGTGGTCGTGACGCGGATTCACTGACGTGGTGTCGGGGGCGGGTCCCGCGGGTGGGGGCCGGTGCGGGTGCCGCTGCGCGGAGCTGGTCCCCGCCCCGCCCCTTCTCCGTTTCCCGGGGCTCCGCCCCGGACCCCTCCACAGCGCTCCGCGCCCGCGCCTCAAACGCCGGCGGGGCTGGTAGGGCGGCGCTGCGCGCGCCCGCCGCCGAGCGTCGGCGCGGGGCTGGTGGGGGCTCGCGCCCGCGCCTCAAGCGCCGGCGGGGCTGGTAGGGCGACGCTGCCCGCGCCCGCCGCCGAGCGTCGGCGCGGGGCTGGTGGGGGGCGCCGGCGGGGGCGGCTCCGCGCCTGCGCCTCACACGCCGGCCGGGCGGGGGTGCCGGGGTGCGGGGGGGAGGGGTCAGCGGCCCCCG
>NZ_JBHXRU010000107.1:0-19839 GCF_042716255.1 Streptomyces sp. NPDC058662
TGTTTCTTTATTTACAGGGGGGGGACCCCGTTACGGCTTTTTGTCTCAGGGGGGGGGTTGACGCGGCCGGCACCGTCACCGCCGGTGGCGGGGCCCGCCCCCCGGGGGGCGGGCCCGTCCTCTTCGTGGTGTCCCGGCGCCCGGGCCCGCACGCCCTCAGCCCGGGATCAGGCCGTCGTCGCGCAGCATGTCCCGGACCTCGTCGAGTGTCGCGTCCGGGCCGGGCAGGATCAGCTCGGACGGCTCCAGGGCCTCGTCGGGCAGCGGCTCCCCGAGGCGCCGTACGGCTTCGAGCAGCGAGCCCAGCGTGCGCCGGAAGCCCTCCTCGTCGCCGCGCCGCATCTCGGCGAGCAGCTCGTCGTCCAGCGCGTTGAGCTCGGTGAGGTGGCGGTCGGCCAGCTCCACCTGGCCCTCCCCCATGATGCGGACAATCATGACGGGCCCCGTCCTACTGCTTGTCGAACCGGTGCTGGGTCTGCGGCTGCTGGGCGCCGCCCTGCGCGCCGCCCTCGATGGCCTGCTGCTGGGCGGACGGGCCGCCCGCAAGCTCGGCCTTCATGCGCTGGAGCTCCAGCTCCACGTCCGTACCGCCCGACAGGCGGTCCAGCTCGGCCTGGATGTCGTCCCTGGAGCCCAGCCCGCTCCGGTCGTCGAGCGCGCCGGAGGCCAGCAGCTCGTCGATCGCTCCGGCCCGGGCCTGGAGCTGGGCGGTCTTGTCCTCGGCCCGCTGGATGGCCAGGCCGACGTCGCTCATCTCCTCGGAGATGCCGGAGAAGGACTCCGCGATCCGCGTCTGGGCCTGGGCCGCGGTGTACGTGGCCTTGATGGTCTCCTTCTTCGTGCGGAAGGCGTCCACCTTGGCCTGCAGCCGCTGGGCGGCGAGGGTCAGCTTCTCCTCCTCGCCCTGGAGGGTCTGGTGCTGCACCTCCAGGTCGCTGACCTGCTGCTGGAGGGAGGCCCGGCGGGACAGCGCCTCGCGGGCCAGGTCCTCCCGGCCGAGGGCGAGCGCCTTGCGGCCCTGGTCCTCCAGCTTGGCGGACTGCCCCTGCAGCTGGTTCAGCTGCAGTTCCAGACGCTTGCGGGAGGTCGCCACATCGGCGACGCCGCGACGCACCTTCTGGAGCAGCTCCAGCTGCTTCTGGTACGAGTAGTCAAGGGTCTCGCGCGGGTCCTCGGCCCCGTCAAGGGCCTTGTTCGCCTTCGCGCGGAAGATCATCCCCATACGCTTCATGACACCGCTCATGGGCTTCGCGCGCCCCCTTCTGACGGACTTCGCTCCAGGTCACCAACAGTCGCGCTCCTCGGTCACCCGTGAGGACCGCCACAGAACCCACAGTACGGGCCCTGTCTCCATTACCGCACTGTTCGGGGGCGGATGTGCTCCTCCTCCAGGACGACCTGCTCAACCGCCGGATCAGGCGTGAGGAGTAGGTGCGCCCCCGACTGACGCCGTGGAGGAGGCCCGCCGGTCCCGAACCCCGCACAGGGAAGACGCCCGCCGTTGCCGGATCGTTCCCGGCGGGGGTGGGGCGTGTGTCCGCGACCACGTACGCTTGGGTTTTGTGTTTGGTAGCCGCTCCTCCAAGGAAGAGAAGGTCGCCGCCACCGACAAGGTGAGCGCCGACCTCTCGCAGTCCCGTGACCCGCAGGCCCCCAAGGGCCGCCCTACGCCGAAGCGTGCTGTGGCCCAGTCGCAGCGCAAGGCCGTGGTGGCCTCGACCGGCAACCGCAAGGAGGATGCCAAGCGAGCCCGTGAGCGCCGTCGCGTGGAGATGGCCAAGCAGCGCGAGGCGCTGGCCAGTGGCGACGAGCGCTACCTGCCCGCCCGTGACAAGGGCCCCGTGCGCAAGTTCGTCCGCGACTTCGTGGACTCCCGCTTCTCCGTGGCCGAGATGTTCCTGCCGCTGGCAGTGATCATCCTCGTGCTCAGCATGGTGCGGCAGCCCGCGATCCAGAACATCGCGCTGATGCTGTGGCTCGGTGTGATCGCGCTGATCATCGTCGACTCCGTCGGCCTGGTGTTCCGCCTGCGCAAGGCACTGAACACGCGCTTCGCCGACGAGCCCCGCCGCGGCGCCGTCGCGTACGGACTCATGCGCACCCTCCAGATGCGCCGGCTGCGGCTGCCCAAGCCCCAGGTCAAGCGCGGGGAACGGCCCTGAGCCGAGCGACGCCCGGCGGGTCGGGGACAGGCTTCGCGGACGGAGCCAGGCTCTGGCTGGAAGGCCTGGGCGGTCTGCGCAACGCCGTCCGCCAGGAGCTCGTGGGCCGGCAGGTCGACGAGCAGATCGTGCAGCGCTACCCGGTCGGGCAGCGGCTGCGCGTCCTCGACGTCGGCATGGGCCAGGGCACCCAGGCGCTGCGCCTGGCGCGCGCCGGGCACAAGGTGACGGGCCTGGAGCAGGACCCCGGGATGCTGGAGGTCGCCCGCGAGGCGCTGGCCCGCGAGCCGGCCGGGATCCAGGACCGGGTCCGGCTCCTGGAGGGCGACGGCCGCGAGACCGGCGCGCACTTCCTGCCGGGCAGCTTCGACGTGGTGCTGTGCCACGGGGTGCTGATGTACGTGCCCGAGCCGGACGCCATGCTCGCCGGGCTGGCCCGCATGCTGGCGCCCGGCGGCCTGCTGTCCCTGCTGGTGCGCAACGGCGACGCGCTCGCCATGCGGCCGGGCCTCGACGGCGACTGGAAGGGCGCGCTGGCGGCGTTCGACAGCACCGACTACACGAACCGGCTGGGCCTGGACGTGCGCGCCGACCGGCTCGCCGGGTTGACGGCCACGCTGTCCGGGATCGGTGCGCCGCTGCAGGCCTGGTACGGCGTACGCGTCTTCACCGACGGGACCGAGGCGGGCGAGACCCTGCCGCCCGACGGGGAACTGGAGCGGCTGCTGGCCGCCGAGGACCGCGCGGGGCGCACGGACCCCTACCGCGGCGTCGCCGCGCTGCTGCACCTGTGCGGGGTCCGCGGGGCGTAAGTCTTCCTCGGACCCCGGAGCCCGGACTCCGGAGCCCGGACTCCGGAGCCCGGACCCCGGAGCCCGGCGGCGCCGGGATGGCGCGCCCCACCCGCCGGTGCGGCTGGGGCGGGCCGGGCCCGGCGGGGTCAGGCCTCCAGGGCGGCCCTGAGGCTCATCGTGTAGAGCTCGGTGCCGTTGTCGTCGGAGAGCTTCACCTGTTCCGTGCCGCCTTCCAGCAGGTCCTTCCAGTACTCACCGATCCAGGATTCCGCGTCCCCCTGCGTGGTGAACTCCTCAGGCACCACCGACGGGGCCGTCTCCGTGCCGTCGGCCGTCTCGAACCGCCACGTCCACGCCATGTCCGCCTCCGTTGCTCGTCCGCGTTGCGCACGCTTCTCGCCTTGAGTGTGCCCGCAGAGTAACCGGGCGCGCACCAGTCCCGGCGACGCGGGAGGATCATCCTGTGGAACTCACTCTGCTCGGCACCGGCACACCCGAAGGACTCCCCCGCCCCGGCTGCCCCTGCGCGGCCTGCGCGGTCTCGGTCGGCACCCGCTCGCGGGCCGCCACCGCCGTCCTCGTGGACGGGGCGCTGCTGCTCGACCTGACCCCCGGGGCGGTGCTGGCCGGCGCCCGGGCCGGGCATTCGCTGGCCGGCGTACGGCAGGTGCTGCTCACCCATCCGCACGACGGCCCACCGGTCGAGCTGCCGCCCGGGCTGCCGGCCGCCGGCCGGGTGCCCGACGGGCAGGAGCTCGCGGTGATCTCCGGCCACCGGGTGCGGGCGGTCCCGATGGACGCGCCGGGCACCGGATACGAGGTGACCGGCCCCGACGGCGCCCGGCTGCTGTACCTGCCGCCGCGGGGCGCCCCGGCCGGGACCGACGGCACGGTGGTGCGGCGACCGTACGACCTGGTCCTCGCGGACGTCCTCGGCCGGCCCGAGGCCCTGGCCCGGCTGCGGGCGAGCGGCGCGATCGGCCCGGCCACGGACGTGATCGCCGTGCACCTGGACCACGACACCCCGCCGGGCCGGGAGCTGGAGCGCCGGTGCGCGGCGGCCGGCGCCCGGGCGGTGCCGGACGCAACGACCGTGGCCGTCGGCGACTACCGCGCGGTACCGGACCTGCCGCGCCGCACCCTGGTGCTGGGCGGGGCCCGCTCCGGCAAGTCGGTCGAGGCGGAGCGCCGCCTCGCCGCCTTCCCCGACGTCTCCTACGTGGCCACCGGTGGCTCACGCGAGGGGGACACGGAGTGGGCGCAGCGGGTCGGCCTGCACCGGGAGCGCCGGCCGGGCGGCTGGCGCACGGTGGAGACGTGCGAGCTGGCCCCGCTGCTGGCCGCGGAGGGGCCGCCGCTGTTGATCGACTGCCTGGCGCTGTGGCTCACGGACGCGATGGACCGGGCCGGGGCCTGGGACGACGCCGTCTGGGCCGCGCGCGGGCGACAGCGGCTCGGCGACCGGACGGCCGAGCTGGTGGCGGCCGTCCGCGCCACGCGCCGCCCGGTGGTCCTGGTCAGCAACGAGGTGGGGTCGGGCGTCGTGCCCGCGACCGCCTCGGGTCGCCGTTTCCGCGATGAACTGGGCCGCCTGAACAACGCGGTGGCGGGCGAGTGCGAGCAGGTCCTGCTCGTCGTCGCGGGACAGGCCCTCGTCCTCAAGGACCCCGCTGCGCACGGCTCGTGACGGCCCGCCGCGAGGCCCGCCGGAGCCTTCCGAGCGGGCTTGGGGAGGGCCTCACCGGCTGTACTCTCTGGCAGATGAGCACGCTGAATCTCGACGACTTCTCCGATCTGATCGAGCGCCCCGACGGGGGCGTCCGGCGTGATGCCGAGGAACGCCGCGAGCGGCTGGCCGTGCCCTCCGGAGCGCTGGGCCGGCTCGACGAACTGGCCGAGTGGCTCGCCGCCGCGCAGGGCCGCGTACCGGTCGCGCCGATCGAGCGCCCCCGCGTCGTGCTGTTCGCCGCCGACCACGGGATCGCCTCGGCGGGCGTGTCCGCGCGGGCCGCCTCCACCACCCATGAGCTGGTGCGCGCCGTGCTCGACGGGACCAGCCCCGTCGCCATCCTGGCCGGCCGGCTCGGCGCCACGGTACGGATCGTCGACGCGGGCCTCGACTG
This sequence comes from Streptomyces sp. NPDC058662, assembly GCF_042716255.1. Lineage (NCBI taxonomy): Bacteria > Bacillati > Actinomycetota > Actinomycetes > Kitasatosporales > Streptomycetaceae > Streptomyces > Streptomyces sp. NPDC058662. The sequence goes on from NZ_JBHXRU010000107.1 coordinate 5,080, forward strand.
CGATCCCGGTCTGCTGCCCGAGGACGTGGTCCGCCACCGCGTACGGCGCGGCAGCGGGCGGATCGACGTGGAGGACGCGCTCACCCTCGACGAGGCCCGGGACGCACTGCGCCTCGGGATGCGCATCGCGGACGAGGAGGCCGACTCGGGTACGGACCTGGTCGTCCTCGGGGACCTCAGCGTCGGCGGGACCACGGTCGCCGCCACGCTGGTCGCCGCCCTGTGCGGCACCGACGCCTCCGTGGTCACCGGCCGCGGCGGGCTCCCCGTCGACGACCTCGCCTGGATGCGCAAGTGCGCGGCGATCCGGGACGCGTTGCGCCGCGCCCGCCCGGTCCTCGGCGACCAGGTCGCGCTGCTGGCCGCGGTCGGCGGCGCGGACGTGGCCGCGATCACCGGTTTCCTGCTCCAGTGCGCGGTGCGCCGTACGCCGGTCATCCTCGACGGCGTCGTCTCGGCGGCCTGCGGACTGGTGGCCCAGCGGGCGGCCTTCCGCGCCCCCGACTGGTGGCTGGCCGGTCAGACGAGCGGGGAGCCGGGCCAGGCCAAGGCCCTGGACCGGATGGCGCTCAACCCGCTGCTCGACCACGGCGTCTCCGTGGGGGAAGGTACCGGGGCACTGCTGGCCCTGCCCCTGGTCCAGGCGGCCGCCGCGCTCGCGGCGGAACTCCCGGAGCGGACGGCGCAGGAGCCGGTGGACTGAGTCGCCGGGGCGTACGGCACTGACCAGCCGTGGCCCTGGAGCCGCCACCCGCGAAGGCGGCGCCCCATATGCTTACTTTTTACGGGAGAGGTCCGTTTGACCAGCGCAGACACCGACCGCGGCGCCCGACCGGCGCCCGGTGGGGGGACAGGTAGGGGGACCGGCACGGCGAACCGTCCGGTGACCGGCAGAGACGGGAACGGCGGGGACGGGAGCGGCGGGGACCCCGCCGGCAGGGCCCCGGGGGACGGCCGGGAGAAGGCGGGCCGGGGAAGCGCGCGCTCGCGGCGCGGGGCCGCGTTCGCGGTCTGGTACCTGCGGGCCGTCACCTTCGTCAACTTCCTGAGCGCGGTGTGGGTCTCACTCGGGCAGGACCTGCGCAGGCACAACAGCACCGAGTTCTACACCCCGTACCTGCTCACGGCCGGTTTCGCCTCGGGCCTGTTCTGCCTGGTCCTCGCCGCGACCCTGGGCCGCCGCAAGCGCGCCGCCTGGATCCTGAACCTGGCCCTGGCCGGTGTGCTCCTGCTCGCCTTCCTCCTCCGCGCCTTCGCCCCCTGCACCGGGGGCGACCGCACCCTCTGCCACCCGGAGTTCCGCGAGCACGTCCAGAACTGGGTCTCGCTCGGCCTGACGGCGCTCTTCGTCGCCGCCCTGCTCATCGGCCGCCGCGAGTTCTACGCGCGGGGCGACCGCTCCAACCCCGCGCTCGCGACGGCGGTCGCCGCGGTGGGCCTGTTCCTCACCTCGCTGGTCGCGGCCCTGCTCGTCGGCGCCGCCAACACCTCCCCCGCCGCCTCCGAGGCCGGCTTCGGGTCCCGCTGGTGGTACGGCGTGACGCGCCTGGTCACCCTGGACGCCGACACGAAGGCCTACGAGGCCATCAGCACCCCCGGCTGGGTCGACGTCATCGTCAACGTCATGTCGACCCTGCTGCTGCTCGCCGTGCTGTTCGCCGCCTTCCGTTCGCGCCGCGCCGTCGACCCGATCACCGAGGACGACGAGGAGCGGCTGCGGGCCCTGCTCGCCAAGCAGGGTGACCGCGACTCGCTGGGCTACTTCGCGCTGCGCCGCGAGAAGTCCGTCGTCTGGTCCCCCACCGGCAAGGCCGCCGTCACCTACCGCGTCGTCGGCGGGGTCTCGCTCGCCTCCGGTGACCCGATCGGCGATCCCGAGGCGTGGCCCGGCGCCATCGAGCCCTGGCTGGCCGAGGCCCGCGAGCACGGCTGGGTCCCGGCCGTCATGGGCGCGAGCGAGGAGGCCGGGCAGATCTACGCGCGCCACGGACTGGACGCGCTCGAACTCGGCGACGAGGCGATCGTCGAGACCGCCGAGTTCACCCTGGACGGCCGCGCCATGCGGACCGTCCGGCAGGCCTACAACCGTGTCGCGCGGGCCGGGTACACGGTCCGCGTCCGCCGTCACGCCGACATCCCGGCCGGCGAGATGGAGGAACTGGTGCGCCGCGCCGACGACTGGCGCGACGGGGCGACCGAGCGCGGCTTCTCCATGGCGCTGGGCCGGCTGGGCGATCCCGCCGACGGCCGGTGCGTGATGCTGGAGTGCACCGACGGCGACGGCGCCCTGCGCGCGGTGCTGTCGTTCGTGCCGTGGGGATCCGCAGGACTGTCCCTGGACCTGATGCGCCGGGACCGGGAGGCGGAGAACGGCCTGATGGAGTTCATGGTCATCGAACTCCTGCAGCGCTCCGCGGAGATCGGGGTCACCCAGGTCTCGCTGAACTTCGCGATGTTCCGGTCCGTCTTCGAGCGCGGCTCCCGGCTCGGGGCGGGTCCGGTGCTGCGGATGTGGCGCTCCTTGCTCAGCTTCTTCTCCCGCTGGTGGCAGATCGAGTCCCTCTACCGGGCCAACGCCAAGTACCGGCCGATCTGGGAACCGCGGTTCATGCTCTTCGAGAAGAGTTCGGACCTGCTGCGGATCGGCATCGCGGCGGGCCGCGCCGAGGGCTTCCTGGAGGCCCCCGGCCTGCCGAAGTGGCTGCACCGCAGACACCTGGAGACCCGCCGCTGACGCCGGCCCGGCCGGAGCAGGCCGTACCGTATCGGGGTGACGACACACCTCGGGCCCGTCGCGGCCACCCGGAAGTGGACGCGGGACCATCCGCTCGCCACCGACGCCGTGCTCGCCTTCGGGGCGTTCGTCGCCATGGTCGTCGGCACCTTCGCGGAGCCGCACGGCCCGCACGGCCCGACCTTCGGTACGCGGACCCCCGAGCCGCTCTCACTGCTGCTGATGCTGCTCGGCGCGGCCGTCCTGGTGTTCCGGCGCACCCGGCCGCGCACCGTGCTCGCCGTGACCTGCGGACTCAGCCTGCTGGAGCTGGTCACCGGGGATCCCCGGGCGCCCGTCGTGATGTGCACGGTGATCGCCCTGTACACGGTGGCCGCGTGCACCGACCGGCCCACCACCTGGCGGATCGGGGTGCTCACCATGGCCGGGCTGACCGCGGTGGCCATGTCGGCCGGGCCGCTGCCCTGGTACGCGCAGGAGAACCTCGGCATCTTCGCCTGGACCGGGATGGCGGCGGCCGCCGGGGACGCCGTACGCAGCCGGCGGGCGTTCGTCGACGCGATCCGGGAGCGGGCCGAACGGGCCGAGCGGACCCGTGAGGAGGAGGCCCGGCGGCGGGTCGCGGAGGAGCGGCTCCGGATCGCCCGGGACCTGCACGACGTGGTCGCCCACCACATCGCGCTGGTCAACGTGCAGGCCGGGGTGGCCGCGCACGTCATGGACAAGCGGCCGGACCAGGCCAAGGAGGCGCTGGCGCACGTCCGGGACGCCAGCCGCTCGGCGCTGAACGAACTGCGCGCCACCGTCGGGCTGCTGCGGCAGTCCGGCGACCCGGAGGCACCGACGGAGCCCGCGCCGGGCCTCGCGGTGCTGGACGAGCTGGTCGACACCTTCCGGCACGCCGGGCTGCCGGTGAAGGTGATGGTCCAGCTGGGGCGCGAGCCGGGACCTCTCCCGGCCGCGGTGGACCTGGCGGCGTACCGGGTCGTCCAGGAGGCCCTGACCAACGTGCGCAAGCACGCGGGCGCGGGGGCCAGCGCCGAGGTCAGCGTGGTGCGGGCGGGACCGGCGGTGGAGGTGACCGTACTGGACGACGGGGGTACCGAGCCGGCGGCCCTGGCCCTCCCGGAGCCGGAGGGCGGCGGGCACGGGCTGCTCGGCATGCGGGAGCGGGCGGGCGCGCTGGGCGGCTCCTGCTTCACGGGCCCCCGCTACGGCGGCGGCTACCGCGTCCACGCCGTCCTCCCCGTCTGACCGCGCCGCCGCGCGTCCCGAACCCGGCCCCGGCCGGCCGGGGCCGTCAGCAGGCGCGGCGCCAACTGCCCAGGTCGTACTTCTTCTCCAGCGAGCTCAGCCCCAGCTCGCGCGAGCGCGCGCAGAAGCGTGCCGCCGGGACCTCGTACTCCACGTGGAAGACCGCTTTGCCGGCGGCCACGAACGGCGTGAGCCTCTCGCACTCCTGGTACTGCGCGCACTGCTCGTTCACCGCGAAGTCGAAGTCGGCGACCAGCTCCGGGATCTGGTCGAGGTCGTTCTTCAGACCCACCGCCAGGCCCCGGTCGTGGGCCAGCTTCGCGATCATCCGGTTGTAGCGCAGCTGGTCCTCGGCCGTCAGGGGGAAGCCGGACGGGTTGCGGTAGGCGTCCATGTTGTCCGGCTCCACCGCGTCGAAGCCCTTCTCCCGGCACATGTCGAACCGCTCGGCCATCAGCGGCTCCAGCTCCGCCGCCCGGCGGATGTCGAGCCAGCGCTCCCCCTCCCAGCCGTTGCTCCTGCCGAGCAGCGCCTTCGGGAAGTCGTCCGCGTCGGGCCGGAAGTCCTCCCAGGCACCGGTGGAGAGGTAGCAGATGGTGCGCCGCCCGGCCTTCCGCAGCGCGGTGACCTGGCCCTTCGTGGTGGTGAACCCGTCGACGTCGTAGACCGGGACGTCGACGGAGGTGTCGAGCCGGCCCGTGAGCTGCCACTGCCAGCCGGTGCCCGGCCGGGGCTGCCAGCGCTCCCCCGGCGCCTGCCCGGGCCAGGGCCGCGGTCCGCCGTCGTCGTCCTCGGATCCGGTGGTGCACGAGGCGAGCAGCAGCAACAGCAGGGGTACCAGCAGGAGCCGGAAAGGGAAACGGTTCATCCCGCCGCCTCCAGGGCGTACGGGAGGGTGCACCAGGGGTGCGCGCCGGTGCCGGGGACCGCGCAGTGCACGCCCGCGCCGCGCTCGGCGGCCAGTTGTTCGGCGAGCCGGGCGGCGGGTTCGCCCGGCGGGACGGCGTACACGAGGTGGCAGAACCGCTGGGCGGGGTGCTCCCCGGTCCACGGCGGCGCGGCGCCCGCCTCCCGGTAGGCGTCCCACGGTCCCTCGAAGGTCACGAGGAGGTCGGCGAGTCCGGCGTAGCCGGGGTGCGGATGGACCCCGTGGTTGAGGACGAGGGTGCGGGCCCCGGCCGCCCGGGCGGCGACGGCGAGCCGCCCGTAGTGCGCGAGCATGTCGGGGCCGGCGGCGGCCTGGTCGAGGAAGGCGCCGTCGGCCCCGTACCAGTCGCGGTGGCGCAGCAGGTCGCGCACCACGGCGGCGTGGGGGCGCCGCCCGTAGTCGGTGTCGGTGTACCCGAGGACGGGCACCCCGGCCTCCCGCAACCGCTCGGCGACGCGGGCGAACCGCTCGTCGGGGGCGTCACCCGGCCCGCTGTCGGGGTTGAGCACCACTGAGTGGAGCCGGCCCGCGGCGCGGATGAGCCGCTCCCAGTCGTCGGGCCGGTCGGCGGGGTGCTCGTAGAGGGGCACCAGCAGCATGGGGTCCTTCTCCTCGTACGTCTCGTACTGTGCGTACGTTCTCATCTGGGGTCACCGGTGCGCCGTGGCGCGCCCGAGGAGCAGGCAGACCAGGACGGCCAGTGCGGCGGCCGCCGCGCCCGCCACCGCCAGCTGGACCGCCCGGGGGTGCCCGAAGCCGGTCAGCAGGGCCAGGCTCTGGACCACGGCGGCCGAGGAGCACACCGCGGCCGCCGGGCGGACGGCTCCGAAGGACTGCAGGAGCAGACCGGTCCACATCACCGCGCCGAGCAGCAGCAGGGTGGCGACGCGGACGGCGGTGAGGCCGGGGGCGTCGGGCCACAGCAGGGTGCCGGTGACGCCGAGGGCCAGCACCACGGCCAGGTAGGAGGCGAGGCACCGGGCGAGCGTGGTCAGCATCCGGCGCCGGAAGGCCCGGGGCGAGCGGGCCGCTCGGAGCCCGGCGAGGCTGCCGCTGCGGAAGCGGTGCAGCAGCCATTCGGCGGGTCCCATGCTGAGGGTGAGGGCCACCGCCGAGGGCGCGGCGACTGCCTCGGCGGGACCGCCGGACAGCACCTCGCCGAGGGCGGCGTACAGCACGAGCAGGCCGGTGCCGAGGCCGAAGACCCCGTACGGGACGGAGTCCCCGAGCCGGGGGCCGCGCGGCGCGTACGGCTCCTCGGCGCCGCGCAGCATCCGCCAGCGCACGGGCGCGCTCCCGGCGGCCGCCGGGCGGTGCCGGCGGCCGGGGTGGCGGGCGGCCCAGCCGCGGAGCCGCCGGGCCGCGCCGCGTACGCCCCGGGCCAGCGGGAGTTCCCGTACGGCCAGGGCGCAGGCGGCGAGCAGGGACACGGCGAGCAGGCCGACGCGCAGCGGTACGGGCGGGTCGGTGACCAGCGCGGCGGCGGCTCCCGCGGCCATCGGGCCGAGGGCGGCGAGCAGGAGCCGCTCCCGGCCGAGGACGAGCAGCACCGTGGCGGCGCCGACGTACAGGGCCTGCCCGGCGGCGAACGCGTAGGAGAACGGCGGTCCGCCGGGCACCGCCAGCGCGGCGGCGATGCCCAGCAGGGAGCCGGCGGGGGCGCCGACGAGCAGGGTTCGCCCGGCGGCGGGCCGGTCGCCGAGGCCCAGCCAGGAGTACGCCCGGTGGGACAGGGTCTGGTCCCAGACCCAGCCGATGAGCGCCCCGGCGATCAGCGGCAGTGTCCCGGCGGGCAGGCCGAGCCGGTCCGGCGGGCCGTCGAGCAGGGGGGCGCCGAGGATGTAGGCCAGGCCGGGCAGGGCGAAGATCAGCCCGCGCAGCAGGCAGGCGGTGAGGGAGACCTTCCAGGGGTCGGGGACGTGCTCGGGCTCCGGGAAGGAGCGGGGCACACGGGCGTAGAGCTCCTCGGCGAGTCCGAAGGAGTCGTGCCGCCCGTAGGTGAGCCGGATGTGCTCGTCGGTCATCCCGTCGGACTCCAGGATGGCGGCGATCTCGTCCGGGTGGACGGCGCCGGCGATGAACACGTCGAGGCGCTCGGCGAGTTCGTCCATGGGGTCGGCGGCCGGCTCCGCGGTGCGCCGGGGCCGGGGGACGGCGGGCAGGGTGTCGCCGCCGGGGACCTTGAGCCAGAGGGACCCGCTCACCGCAGGCTCCCCTCGCCGGATTCGGCCCGGGGGCGGCTGAGCGCGGCCAGTTCGCGGTACCAGGGCTCGCCCAGGCGCTGGGTCCAGCTGTCGCCCTCGTGCACGGGCAGGACGGGCTGGCCGGCGAGTTCCCGGTAGATGTGCCGGAAGCCGTCCACGGACTGGTCGAGGGTGAACTTCTCCACCACCCGCTTGCGGGACAGCCGGCCGAGCTCGGCGCGCCGGGCATCGTCGCGGAGCAGGGCGAGGGTGGCGCGGGCCATGGTCTCCGGTTCGCGCGGCGGGACCACCAGGCCGGTGTCTCCGACGGCCTCGCGGACTCCGCCGACGTCGGTGGAGACGGTGGTGCGACCGCAGGACATGGCCTCGATGATGCTGAAGGGGAAGCCCTCGCTGATGCTGGAGAGCATGACGACGGAGCCCGCGGCGTACGCCTCGGCCACCCGCTCGACGCGGCCCTCGTAGGTGATCCCGTCGGCCACGCCGAGTTCGGCGGCGAGCTTCTCCAGGCGGAGCCTGTACGCCTCGCAGCCGGCCGGGACCGGGCCGAAGAGCCGCAGCCGCAGGGCGGGCAGTTCGGCGCGCATGAAGGCGTAGGCCCGGACGAGGGTTTCGAGGTCCTTGATCGGGTCGACGCGGCCGCACCAGCTGAGGGTGGGCACCTCGGGCTCGGGGCCGGCCTGGGGGAAGAGGTGCGGGTCGACGCCGTTGTACACGGTGCGGATCCGGTCGGGGTCGGCGCCGCCGCGCTCCTCCCAGCGGCGGTTGTACTGGTTGCACGGGGTGATCAGGTCGGCCTGGCGGTAGCCCTCGGTGTTGAGCTCGCGGTAGAAGCCGAGCATGAGGGCCTTGACGGGCCAGCGCTGCTCGGCGGTGCGGTAGCCGAGGTAGCGCTCGCGCAGGTAGATGCCGTGCTCGGTGAGGAGGAAGGGCACCCCGTCGAGCTGCTTGGCGGCGAGGGCCGGGAGGGTGGCGAGTCCGCTGCTGACGGCGTGCGCCACGCTGTCGGGCGGGATCCGTACGGAGAGCGGGCGCAGCGCGTGTTCCAGCAGGTCGGTGGCGGTGAGCGCGTCGTGGACGGTGGGCGCGGCGCCGGCGGTGTCGAGGCCGGAGCGGGTCCACACGGCCATCAGGAGGCGCAGGGTGGACTCGGAGCGCAGGGCGGGGGCGAGCTTGCCGGCCCGGGCGAGCAGGGCCAGTTCGCGCAGGGCGCCGGAGAATCCGCCGGGCGCGTCCGGCGTGCCTCCGGCGAACCGGGCGGGGTCGAGCAGGGAGAGCAGGAAGGTCTCGTAGACCTCGGTGAAGCGGCGGAGGGCCTTGCCGCGCAGGGCGCCCCGGCGGCCGCGTCCCGGCGGCTGGCCCCAGAGGGGGAAGGCGGTGTGCCGGTAGACGTTGCGCGGCAGTTCCCAGGTGACCGGCTCGCGACCGGAGCCGGTCAGGGCTATGACGTTGAAGTCGACCTCCGGCATGCCGCGTACGAGTTGGTCGCACCAGGTGCTGACGCCGCCGTGGACGTGCGGGTAGGTGCCTTCTGTGAGCATGGTGACGTGACGCCCATGGCTCATGCGGTGAGTCCCCCCAGGACGGAAAAGGGGCCGGCGCCCGTGGGTTTCGCGGTGCGCCGGCGCTAGGTGGTACGTGTGGTTGTGGCGGGGTGCGGGACGGTCAGCTGGGCAGCTTGAGCGTCACGGCGGACTGGAGCGTTTCGGGAGCGGTCCAGGCGGAGCGGGTCCCGGCGTAGGCGGCGCCGAAGTCGCTGGTGCCGAGCAGGTGCTGCTTCTTCGTCCCGTTGGGGGCCGTGACCGGGGCGACGACGCCCGAGGGGGCCTTGACGGTCACGGTGGTGCCGACGCGGTAGGCGGTGACCTGGCCGGCGGCGAGCGCCTTGTCCCAGGCGGTGCGGCGGCCGAGCTCGACGCCGGTGTCCTTCATGCTCTGGTTGACGAGGGGCGCGGTGGGCGCGTAGAGGGAGCGGTAGGTGTCGAGGACCTGGTTGAGCACCGGGTAGAGGGTGCGGTCCTCGGCGAGGTTGGACTGGTGCACGTAGTGCGGGCGCGGGTCGTTGGCCAGTACGTGGCGCAGGGCGGTCCGGGCCTCCTGGGGGACGATGTGGTCGAGGTAGCCGGTGTCGACGTCGAGCGCCGCCGGCAGGCAGGTGGAAGTCGCCGGGTTGTCCTCGCAGATGCCGCTGCCGCCGTCCTCGCGGCTGGCGTAGATCCAGTTGTACTCGTCGGCCATCTCCGCGTTGGTGCCCGTGTTGTAGTACACGTTCATCGGGTGGCGCGGGACGGTCAGGGCGGCGCCGACGGCGCGCTGGGCCGGTTCGCGGGAGTTGTCGCTGCCCGCCCACTTGACGCCGTTGTCGGCGAGGGCGCCGGCGAGGTTCGGGTTGTCCTGGGGCTGCTGGGGGTTGGTCCTCAGGCCCGAGTGCTCGCCGGTGACCAGCTCGGTGCGGTCGAGGGTGATGCCCTTGGAGGCCGCCCAGTTGTTGTTGTCACGGATCTGCGCGGAGATCTCCGCGCGGCTCATGTACTGGGTCGTGCCCAGGGTGTTCTTCTTGCAGCTCCACGGGACGGTGGTGACGTCCTGGACGCAGCCGAGGAACGGGTGGGTGTAGGTGTGGTTCATCCAGCGGTACTTGGCGCGGTCGGCCACCAGCTGGGCGGTCAGGGCGTCGACGCCGCCGTTCTCGGCCTTCCACTCCTCGCCGGCGCCGCCGTTGAAGAGCATGTCGAGCTTGAAGTCCTTGGACGTCTGCCACTGCGCCGCGTACTGCGCGTCCGCGGCGGTCATCCGGATGGTGCTCTCCTTGCCCTCGCCGCCCGCGCAGGCGTAGTCGCCGGGAGTGCAGTTGAGTTCCTTGTTCCAGCGGGCGTCCGGGGCGAAGACGTCGTCGACGTGGACCGCGAAGTAGTTGCGGCTCCGGCCGAGGTGGACTCCCTGGGTGAGCCATTCGACGATGCCCCGGGCGAGCAGCCGGAACTGCGTCTGGTGCTGGTTGTAGCCGAAGGTGACGACCAGTTCGCTGCGCCCGTCGTGGGTGTACTCGCCGACGAGCGAGGCCCGCCCGCCGTCGACGGGGGCGTCCAGGTAGCTGGTGTAGCCGGGCCGCGGCTTGCCCATGAACCCGTAGCTCTCCGGGACCAGGGCGGAGTTGTCCTCGAAGGCGACCTGCCCGCCGAGGTAGCCGAAGGGGCCCGCCTTCCCGGCCGCTGTGACGGTGGCCGGGGTGCCGTCCAGCTGGCCGCTGTACCCCCCGTTGTCGGTGTACTCCAGCCCGACGCCCGGGTGGGCCCAGGTGTAGGCGTCGACCTGGCGGATCCCGTACGCCGTCTCGTACGCGGCGAGCGCGGCCATCTCGGCCGAGCCGGCCCCGAAGGGGTTCTCGTTGGGCAGCACCACCCCCTGGTACTTGGCGCGCGGCCGGCCGTCGACCGTGTCGCTCAGGAAAGCCGCGTCGATGACCGGCCGGCTTCCGCTGCCGAGCGCCACGCGGGTGTACGGCACCCCGGTGTCCCGGAGCTCCGCCGTGATCGCCTCGACCGAGCTGCCGCCGTCGTCGACGACGAGCACCTTCAGATCGACGCGTGGTGCGACCGCCGCGTGGGCGGTCGCGGCAGGTACCGCGACGGACACCAGAGCTGCCGCGGCCATGACAGCGGCGACCCTGTTCATCCGGTTCTTCTTGACCATTTCGGCCTTCCCCCCGCAGGCGTCCCCCGACTCCGGCCCTTGGCGGTGCGCCGGACGGGGGAAGCTCTGTGGAAATCATGCAAAGGAACCCCGCGTCCCCTTGCGAGAGTGGGCCGAGTCTTTCGGACCCCGTCCGGTCTATGAGGCAAACCTGGAACAGAGACCACAGATGGGTGAACCTGCCGGCGTCTTGATCGAACAACTTGCCAAACCTTCGAGTGGCGTGCGGGCGAGTACGGGCGCGTAGGCTCTTTTCCGGCGGGGGTCGGGCCGGAATACGATCGCCCGGGAGGGCCGTCCACCCATTCGGCCCACACACACAAACGGAAGCGAGACTTCACCACCGTGACTGCTCTGACTCTCAGCACTGCCGGCGCTGCGACGCTGCGCGCCGACGCCCTCGTGGTCGGCGTGGCGAAGGGCCCCAAGGGCCCGGTCGCCGCCGCGGGCGCCGAGGCCGTGGACAAGGCGTACGACGGTAAGCTCGCCGCGATGCTGGAGGCGCTCGGCGCCTCGGGCGCCGAGGGCGAGACCACCAAGCTGCCTGCCCCGGCGGGCCTCAAGGTCCCGGTCGTGCTGGCGGTCGGGCTCGGGCCGGTCCCGGAGCAGGACGAGTCGTACGACGAAGAGGCGCTGCGCCGCGCCGCCGGATCCGCGGCCCGCGCGCTGCACGGCACCAAGAAGGCCGCCTTCGCCCTCCCCCTGGACGACGCCTCCGCGGTCACCGCCGTGGCCGAGGGCGCGCTGCTGGGCGCGTACGCCTTCACCGCCTACCAGGGCGGCGAGAAGAACGCGAACGGCAAGAACGCCGGCCCGAAGCAGCCGCTGGCCGAGATCGCCCTGCTGGGCGCCAGGCCCCGCGACAAGGAGCACAAGGCCGCGGCCGAGCGCGCCGTCGTCGTCGCCACCGAGGTCAACGTCGCCCGCGACCTGGTCAACACCCCGCCGAACGACCTCACCCCCGAGGCCTTCGCCGCCGTCGCCGCCGCGACCGCGAAGGAGAACGGCATCAAGGTCCAGATCCTCGACGAGAAGGCCCTGGTCAAGGGCGGCTACGGCGGGATCATGGGCGTCGGCAAGGGCTCCGAGAACCCGCCGCGCCTGGTGAAGCTCACCTACACCCACTCCAAGGCGGAGAAGAGCCTGGCCTTCGTCGGCAAGGGCATCACCTACGACTCGGGCGGCATCTCCCTCAAGCCGGCCGGCCACAACGAGACCATGAAGTGCGACATGAGCGGCGCCGCCGCCGTGTTCGCCGCCGTCGTCGCGGCCGCGAAGCTGGGCCTGCGGGTCAATGTCACCGGTTGGCTCGCCCTGGCCGAGAACATGCCCTCGGGCTCGGCCACCCGCCCCGGCGACGTGCTGCGCATGTACACCGGCAAGACCGTCGAGGTCCTCAACACCGACGCCGAGGGCCGCCTGGTCCTCGGTGACGCGCTGGCGAAGGCCTCCGAGGACAACCCGGACGCGATCGTCGACGTCGCCACCCTGACCGGCGCGATGGTGCTGGCCCTGGGCGACCGCACGTTCGGGATCATGGCCAACGACGACGCCTTCCGCACGGCGATCCACGAGATCGCCGAAGAGGTCGGCGAGGCCTCCTGGCCGATGCCGCTCCCCGAGGACCTGCGCAAGTCCATGGACTCCCCCACGGCCGACATCGCCAACATGGGCGTCCGGATGGGCGGCGGCCTGGTCGCCGGCCTCTTCCTGCGGGAATTCGTGGGCGAGGGCATCACCTGGGCCCACCTCGACATCGCGGGCCCGGCCTTCCACGAGGGCGCCCCGTACGGCTACACCCCCAAGGGCGGCACCGGCTCCGCCGTGCGCACGCTCGTGCGGCTGGCGGAGCGCACCGCCACCGGCGACCTGGGCTGACGTACCACCGCTGCCCGGCGCACATGTGAGACGTGACTCGCCCCGGGTCCCCCACGGGGGCCCGGGGCGTGTTCACCGTCGACGAAATCCGTAGGTTTCTACGCACTGGTAACCCCCCCTACGGGCAGAACGCCCTGTCACAGACCGGGCCCGGCGTCCCGCGTTCCCCCGACAAATGCGAAGATGGGTTCTCGGCAGGACAGGGCCCCCACCACAGGGCCGAAGAAACAAGCGGCCGATACCAGCCGCCGCCCGGTCACAGAGGACCGGTGCCCGGCGCACATGCATGGAGGACGTGACGTGGCGAACGACGCCAGCACCGTTTTCGACCTAGTGATCCTCGGCGGTGGCAGTGGCGGTTACGCCGCGGCTCTGCGCGCATCCCAGCTGGGTCTGGACGTTGCCCTGATCGAGAAGAACAAGCTCGGCGGCACCTGCCTGCACAACGGCTGCATCCCCACGAAGGCTCTGCTGCACGCGGGAGAGGTCGCCGACCAGGCTCGCGAAGCCGCCCAGTTCGGTGTCAAGGCCTCCTTCGAGGGCATCGACATCGCGGGTGTGCACAAGTACAAGGACGAGGTCATCTCGGGCCTGTACAAGGGCCTGCAGGGCCTGTTCGCCTCCCGCAAGGTGACCTACATCGAGGGTGAGGGCCGCCTCTCCTCCCCGACTTCCGTCGACGTGAACGGCCAGCGTGTCCAGGGCCGCCACATCCTGCTGGCTACCGGCTCCGTGCCGAAGTCGCTGCCGGGTCTGGACATCGACGGCAACCGCGTCATCTCCTCGGACCACGCCCTGGTCCTGGACCGCGTGCCCGAGTCCGCGATCATCCTGGGCGGCGGCGTCATCGGCGTCGAGTTCGCCTCGGCGTGGAAGTCCTTCGGGGCCGACGTCACCGTCATCGAGGGCCTCAAGCACCTCGTCCCGGTCGAGGACGAGAACAGCTCGAAGATCCTGGAGCGGGCGTTCCGCAAGCGCGGCATCAAGTTCAACCTCGGCACCTTCTTCGACAAGGCCGAGTACACCGAGACCGGCGTCCGCGTGACGCTGGCCGACGGCAAGACCTTCGAGGCCGAGGTGCTCCTGGTCGCGATCGGCCGCGGGCCGGTCTCGCAGGGCCTGGGCTACGAGGAGCAGGGCGTCGCGATGGACCGCGGCTACGTCCTGGTCGACGAGTACATGCAGACGAACGTGCCGACCGTCTCGGCCGTCGGCGACCTCGTCCCCACCCTCCAGCTCGCGCACGTCGGCTTCGCCGAGGGCATCCTGGTCGCGGAGCGTCTGGCCGGTCTCAAGACCGTCCCGATCGACTACGACGGTGTCCCACGCGTCACCTACTGCCACCCCGAGGTCGCGTCCGTCGGCATCACCGAGGCCAAGGCCAAGGAGATCTACGGCGCCGACAAGGTCGTGGCCCTGAAGTACAACCTCGCGGGCAACGGCAAGAGCAAGATCCTCAAGACCGCGGGCGAGATCAAGCTCGTCCAGGTCAAGGACGGTGCCGTGGTCGGCGTCCACATGGTCGGTGACCGGATGGGCGAGCAGGTCGGCGAAGCCCAGCTGATCTACAACTGGGAGGCCCTGCCGGCCGAGGTCGCGCAGCTCATCCACGCGCACCCGACCCAGAACGAAGCGCTCGGCGAGGCCCACCTGGCCCTGGCCGGCAAGCCGCTTCACTCCCACGACTAATCGTCACGGGCGCGACGACCACTTCCGCACATTCGTTAGGAGCAACTGAAACCATGTCGGTTTCCGTAACCCTTCCGGCGCTCGGAGAGAGCGTGTCCGAGGGCACTGTCACCCGCTGGCTGAAGGCCGAGGGCGAGCGCGTCGAGGCCGACGAGCCGCTGCTCGAAGTCTCGACCGACAAGGTCGACACCGAGATCCCGTCCCCCGTCTCCGGCATCCTGGCCTCCATCAAGGTCGCCGAGGACGAGACCGTCGAGGTCGGTGCCGAGCTGGCCGTCATCGACGACGGCTCCGGCGCCGAGGCCCCGGCCGCCGCGCCGGCCGCCGCCGAGGCCCCCGCGGCCGAGGCCCCCGCGGCTCCGGCCGCCGAGGCTCCGGCT
>NZ_JBHXRU010000108.1:0-19812 GCF_042716255.1 Streptomyces sp. NPDC058662
GCCCCCGCACCGATCCGGGTGCGGGGGCCCTGCCGTCGCGTACGGCGGTGGTCAGCCCGTGTTGCGCAGGCCCGCGGCGACGCCGTTGACCGTGAGCAGCAGGGCGCGGGCGAGCAGGGGGTCCGCCTCCTCGCCCCGGGCGGCCGCGGCCCGCTGGCGGGCCAGCAGGGACACCTGGAGGTAGGAGATCGGGTCCAGGTAGGCGTCGCGCACGGCGAAGGTCTGCTGGAGCACGGGGTGGGAGTCCAGCAGCTTCTCCCCGCCGGTGATCCGCAGTACCTCGCGGACGGTGAGCTCGTGCTCGGCCTCGATGCGGTCGAAGACGTGCCGCAGCTCGTCGGGCACCAGGGTCTCGACGTAGTGGCGGGCGATCCGCAGGTCCGTCTTGGCCAGTGTCATCTCGACGTTGGACAGGAAGTTGCGGAAGAAGTGCCAGCGCTCGCCCATCTCGGCGAGGGCGTCGGCGTGGCCGGACTCCCGCAGGGCCTTGAGGCCGGAGCCGACGCCGTACCAGCCGGGGACGATCTGCCGGGACTGGGTCCAGCCGAACACCCACGGGATGGCACGCAGGCCGTCGAGGCCGGCGCCGGAGTCGGGGCGGCGGGAGGGCCGGGAGCCGAGGTGCAGGTCCGCGAGCTGGTCGACCGGGGTGGCGGCGAAGAAGTACGCCGGCAGGTCCGGGTCCTCGACGAGCGCGCGGTACGCGGCGTGCGCGGCGTCGGAGACGGTGTCCATCGCGGCGTCCCAGCGGGCGAGGGCCTCGTCGGACTGGCGGGGCGCGGTGTGCAGGGCGGAGGCCTGCAGGGTGGCGGCGACGGTCAGTTCGAGGTTCTCGCGGGCCAGCGAGGGGACGAGGTACTTGTCGGAGATGACCTCGCCCTGCTCGGTGACCTTGATCTCGCCCTCCAGCGTGCCCCAGGGCTGGGCGAGGATCGCGTCGTGCGAGGGGCCGCCGCCGCGGCCCACGGTGCCGCCGCGGCCGTGGAAGAGGCGCAGCCGCACCCCGTAGCGGTGGGCGACGTCGCGCAGTCGGCGCTGGGCGCGGTGGATCTCCCACTGGCTGGTGGTGATGCCGCCGAACTTGGAGGAGTCGGAGTAGCCGAGCATGACCTCCTGGACGTCCCCGCGCAGGGAGACCAGGCGCCGGTAGGAGGGGTCCGCGAGCATTTCGTCGAGGATGACGTCGGCGGCGCGGAGCTCGTCGGTGGTCTCCAGGAGCGGCACGATGCCGATCTTGGCCCAGCCGCCGTGGAGGTCGATCAGGCCGGCCTCGCGGGCGAGGACGGCGGCCGCGAAGACGTCGTCGGCGCCCTGGCACATCGAGATGATGTAGGACTCGATGACCTCGGGGCCGAACTTCTCGAAGGCGTCCTTGACGGCGCCGAACACGCCGAGCGTCTTGAGGCCGGCGGCGTCGAGCGGGGCCGGAGTCGGGGCCAGCGGCCGGCGGGAGCGGAGTTCCTTCGCGAGGAGCTTCTGGCGGTAGTCGCGCGGCATGTCGGCGTAGCGCCAGGACTCCTCGCCGAGCCGGTCGAAGAGCTGGCCCAGGGCGTGGTGGTGCGCGTCGGCGTGCTCGCGGACGTCCATGGTCGCGAGCTGGAGCCCGAAGGCGGCCAGGGTGCGGATGGTGCGGTCCATGCGGCCGTCGGCGAAGAGCGCGCCGCGGTGCTCGCGCAGGGAGGTCTGGATCAGGGTGAGGTCGGTGAGCAGTTCGGCCGTGCCGAGGTAGTCGCGGCCCTCTTCGTGGGGGGTGCCCTTCGCGAGGCGCTCGCGGGTGTTGACGAGCTTCTGCCGGATGCAGGTGGCCTTGAGGCGGTACGGCTCCTCGGCGTTCAGCCGCTTGTAGCGCGGGCTGATCTCGGGGAGGCGTTCCAGGTCGGCCTGGAGCGAGGCGAGGAGCTCCTCGGTGGCGCCGGTGTAGCGGATGGAGTTGGACAGCAGCCCGCGCAGGAAGTCGACGAGTTCGAGGGCGTCGGTGATGCCGTGCTCGTGCTGGAGGATCAGCACGTCGCGGGTGACCTCGGGGGTGACGTTGGGGTTGCCGTCGCGGTCGCCGCCGATCCAGGTGCCGAAGGTCAGCGGGCGGGTTCCGGCGGGCAGCTCGACGCCGACGCGCTGGAGTTCCGCGGCGAGGTCCTCCAGTACGTCGCCGACGGCGCCGGCGTGCAGCTCGTCGAGGTAGTAGATGGCGTTGCGGGCCTCGTCGGCGGGTTCGGGGCGGACCACGCGCAGTTCGTCGGTCTGCCACACGAGGTCGATGTTCTCCGCGAGGCGCAGGTCGTGGCGGCGGCGGTCGCCGGCGCCGGTGACGGGCTCCTCCAGGAGTGCGGCGATGCGGCGCAGCTTGTTCAGCACGCTGCGGCGGGCCGCCTCGGTGGGGTGCGCGGTGAAGACGGGCCGCACGTTGAGGTTCTTGACCGTCTCGCGCAGGTGCTCGGGGTCGGCGTCCTTGAGCATGTCCGCGGTGCGGGCGAGGAGGCTGCCCTCGGCGGCGCGGTGGGCGCGCAGCTCCTTGCCGCGGTGCACCTGCTCGGTGACGTTGGCGAGGTGGAAGTAGGTGGAGAAGGCGCGCACGAGCTTGGCGGCGGTCTCCAGGTCGGTGTCGCCGAGCAGCGCGGCGGCGGCTTCGCCGTCGGTGCGGGTGAGGGCGCGGACGCGTTCGACGAGATCGAGGAGGTCCTGGCCCTCCTGGCGTACGAGGGTCTCCCCGAGGAGGTCGCCGAGGCGGCGGATGTCCGCCCGCAGCCCCGCGTTGGCGGTGGCGGCCGGCGTGGCGGGGGCGGCCTGCTGGGGGGCCTGGGAGGCCTGGTCAGCACTGCTCACAGGTGCGGCTCCTTGCAGTGTTCGAGCGCTACTGGGCTGTGGGCTCCCGGCGGCGCGCGGCGCTGCCGCTCCTGATGCGCAGCTCGGGCTGCCCGTGCGGACCGCGCTGTCCGACGAGAACAGGATAGGTGTCCGATCCCGGTGCCTGGGCAAATGTCTCAGCAGTCGGCCGGGGTCGGGCCCCGGACGCGCCCCGCACAGCCGCTCCTCTTGCCCGGGGGTCCGCCTTTGCCATACTTACGATGCCGTAGGTTACGGGTCCGTAGGGTCCGTGATCCGGGCCCCCCGGCTGCCATCGGCCCGTACTCCTCTTCGACTCCTCACCCCCAGGGGACCTCCATGACCACCAGTCCCGATCTGACCGGGGACGCCTCCGCGTCCTCCGGCACATCAGCGTCCGAGCCGTCCGCGACGCTCGGCGGCGAGAACAAGCGGTCCGTCGAGCAGATCGCCCTCCTGCTGTTCATCACCGTCCCCTTCGTCGCCGTGCTGGCGGCGGTCCCGCTCGCCTGGGGCTGGGGGGTGAGCTGGCTGGACCTGGGCCTGATGGTCTTCATGTACTTCCTGGCCTGCCACGGCATCACCATCGGCTTCCACCGCTACTTCACGCACGGCTCCTTCAAGGCGAAGCGGCCGCTGCGGATCGCGCTGGCCGTGATGGGGTCGATGGCCGTGGAGGGCCCCCTCGTGCGCTGGGTGGCGGACCACCGCAAGCACCACAAGTACTCCGACCACGAGGGCGACCCGCATTCGCCGTGGCGGTTCGGGGAGACGCTGCCCGCGCTGATGAAGGGCCTGTGGTGGGCGCACATCGGCTGGCTCTTCGACGAGGAGCAGACCGATCAGCAGAAGTACGCCCCCGACCTGATCAAGGACCCGGCGATCCGGCGCATCTCGCGGGACTTCATCTTCTGGACGATGCTGTCGCTGGCGATCCCGCCGCTGGTGGGCGGTCTGGTGACGATGTCCTGGTGGGGCGCGTTCACGGCGTTCTTCTGGGGGTCCCTGGTGCGGGTGGCGCTGCTGCACCACGTGACCTGGTCGATCAACTCGATCTGCCACGCGGTGGGCAAGCGGCCCTTCAAGTCGCGGGACCGCTCGGGCAACGTGTGGTGGCTGGCGGTGCTCTCCTGCGGCGAGTCCTGGCACAACCTGCACCACGCCGATCCGACCTCGGCCCGCCACGGTGTCCTGCGCGGCCAGGTCGACTCCAGCGCGCGGCTGATCCGCTGGTTCGAGCAGCTGGGGTGGGCGACGGACGTGCGCTGGCCGTCGCAGGAGCGCGTCGACGCCCGGCGCAGGGAAATCGACGCGAACCCGGCATGATGGGGGGCGTGGCGATCGACGGCGAGAATTCCAGCAGCGACAAGCCCAGGCGCGGCCGCCGGGTCCGGATGACGGGCGCTGAGCGTCGTCAGCAGCTGCTGGACATCGGCCGGACCCTGTTCGCGGAGAAGGGCTTCGAAGGCACGTCGGTGGAGGAGATCGCGGCCAAGGCCGGGGTGTCGAAGCCGGTGGTGTACGAGCACTTCGGAGGCAAGGAGGGCCTGTACGCGGTCGTCGTGGACCGGGAGATGCGCCAGCTGCTGGACGGGGTCACCGGGGCGCTGACGGCCGGGCACCCGAGGGAGCTGCTGGAGCAGGCGGCCTTCGCGCTGCTGGACTACATCGAGTCGTACACGGACGGTTTCCGCATCCTCGTACGGGACTCCCCGGTCGCCCAGTCCACGGGTACCTTCGCCTCGCTGATCAGCGACATCGCCACGCAGGTCGAGGACATCCTGGGCCTGGAGTTCAAGGCGCGGGGGTTCGACCCGAAGCTGGCTCCGCTGTACGCCCAGGCGCTGGTGGGCATGGTGGCGCTGACGGGGCAGTGGTGGCTGGACGTGCGCCGCCCGAAGAAGGCGGAGGTCGCCGCGCACCTGGTGAACCTGGCCTGGCACGGGCTGGACGGCCTGGAGTCGAAGCCGCACCTGGTGGGCCGCCGCAAGAACTGACCCCGCGGCGTGCCGCGGGTGCGAGGGCGCCCCGCCACCGGACGTTCCGGTGGCGGGGCGCCGGGGCGTCGTGCCGCGCTCCGGGTCCGAACTCCTTCGGTCCCGGAGTCCTCCGGCCGCGGAATCCGTCAGTTCCGCAGTCTGTACGCGCCCTCCCCGGCTCCGCGGCGGGCGTGCGGCCCGCAGGCGGACGGGCAGGCCCCGCGCGCGGCGGGGAGGGACGGTTTGGAGAGCCGCGCCGCACGGCGGACGCCCCTGCGGGACCCGCGGGCCCGCCCGTCGGAGCCGGGCGGGACGACGGGCCGCATGCGGTCGGGGACAGGGCCGCCGTCGGGGACGGGACCGGGGTCGGGGACGGGGTCGGTCGGCACGGTCACGCCTCCTTGCGGGCGACGGCGAAGATGCGGCGGAACGGGAAGACGGTGCCGCGCGGCCCGGCCGGGTAGGACGCGCGCAGTCGGTCGCGGTACTCGGTGAGGAAGGCGTCCACGGCGTCCTTGTCGTCGCCGAGGGCGGTGAGCACGGGCCGCAGGGCGGTTCCCTTGACCCAGTCGAGCACCGGGTCGGGGCCCTGGAGGAGCTGGTGGTAGGTGGTCTCCCAGACGTCGGCGGCGCAGCCGAGTTCGGTGAACCGGGCGAGGTATTCGGCGGGTTCGAGCAGGTGGATGTAGCGGGCGCCGTGTCCGGCGAGCCGACCCCGCCAGCGCGGGGAGTCGCAGAGCTCGGCGAGCAGGGCGTGGCTGGGGGCGGTGAAGTTGCCGGGGATCTGGAAGGCGAAGGTTCCGCCCGGGCGCAGGCCGTTGATCCAGGCGCCGAAGGAGGCCGGGTGGCTGGGGACCCACTGGAGGGCGGCGTTGGAGACGATCAGGTCGTAGGGCTCCTCGGGGAGCCAGGTGCCGAGGTCCGCGCGGCGGAAGTCGAGGCTGCCGCCGCCCGGGGTGGGGCCGGCGTACTCCTCCGCGGCGCGGCGGAGCATCTCCGGGGAGAGGTCGAAGCCGGTGATGCGGGCGTCGGCCCACCGTCCGGCGAGGAGCGCGGTGACATTGCCGGGGCCGCAGCCGAGGTCGGCGATGCGGGCGGGACGGGTGGGCAGGTCGGGTATGCGGGTCAGCAGGTCCAAGAAGGGGCGGGTGCGGTGTCCGGCGTGCCGGAGGTACTGCTGGGGGTCCCAGGTGGGGGCGGAGGGAGCGGTGGCCGTGGGGATCCCGGCCTGTGCGGTATCGGAATACATGTTCGAGCCTCCCTGCTGGCGGGGCGGTCGGAAGCGGAAGCTGCTCCGGCCCCCTCCATGCCCCATGGTCGGTGCATTTATATCTCGTTCTCAAGATACTTCACATCGAGATACTTGGCGTCAAGAGACTTCACATCGACAGATCCCTTACACTGATCGGCATGGAGGACGAGGTCGACCGACTGGTCGCGGCATGGCGGCGGGAGCGCCCTGACCTCGACGTGGAACCGCTTGAGGTCCTGAGCCGCGTCAGCAGGCTCGCGCGCCACCTCGACCGGGCCCGCAGGCTGGCCTTCTCCGAGCACAACCTGGAGCCGTGGGAGTTCGACGTCCTGACGTCCCTGCGGCGCGCCGGCGCGCCCTACCAGCTCTCCCCCGGCCAATTGCTCACCCAGACCCTGGTCACCTCCGGAACCATGACCAACCGCATCGACCGGCTGGCCAAGAAGGGCCTCGTCGAGCGGCTCCCGGACCCCAGCGACCGGCGCGGGGTCCTGGTGCGGCTGACCCCCGAGGGCCGGGACCGCGCCGACCAGGCCCTCGCCGGCCTGCTGGCCCAGGAGCGGGCGATCCTGGCCCAGCTCTCGCAGCACCAGCGCGGCGACCTCGCCGCGCTGCTACGCCAGTTGACCGCTCCGTTCGACAACGTCCCCGGCTAGGTCCGCGGGCCGTACGCCCGCCCGCCGCGCCAGTGCCACCGCGGCCAGCGTGGAGTGCACCCCGAGCTTGCCCAGCACGTTCTGCATATGGGTACGGACGGTGTGCGGGGAGAGGAACAGCCGCGCGGCCACGTCCTTGCGCCCCAGCCCCGCCACCATGCAGCGCAGCACCTCGTGCTCGCGCGGGGTGAGCGACTCCACGAGTCGCTCGCTGTCCGTACGGTGCTTGCGCGCCGCGGTCAGCTCGCGGAGCACTCCTGTCAGCAGGGCGGGCGGCAGGTGGGTCTCCTCCCGCAGCACCCCCCGGACCACGGCCAGCAGGCGGGAGAGCGAGCAGTCCTTCGCCACCCAGCCCGAGGCTCCCGCCTGCAGGGCGACCGCCGCCCGGCGGGCGTCGTCGCGCTCGGCGAGCACCACGGTACGAACCCCGGGATGGGACACCCTCACCCCGGCGACCAGCGCGATCCCGTCGGTGCCGGGCGGCGGCGCAGCGGCGCCCGGGTCCCGTTGGGCGGGCACGGCCCCGGCGGCGCCGAGATCGGCGTCGACCAGCAGGACGTCGTAGCGGCGGCCCTCGGCCACCGCGCGTTCGAGGCAGCGCAGGGCGGCGGGACCGCTGCCCGCCGCGGACACGTCCACGTCGGGCTCGGCCGCGAGCGCGGCTGCGAGCGATTCGGCGAAGATGCGGTGATCGTCGACGACGAGAACCCGGATACGAACCACAAAACCCCCAAGGGTCGGGGAACGGACGGCGGCGGGTACGGCGCCCGGACCCGGTGCTCCACAGCTGCCCCGGCCGCCGCCGAGGCATCTCTGCACTACCCGGACCGGACGCCGTACCCGACGTGTCTCGACCCCTGAATCAACACCGGCCCCCACCGGTGCCACGCATCAGCGTAGGCCCGGGGGCGCCTCGCGGTTGGCCGAATAGCGGAAGTTTTTCCAGCGATTTTCCCGCACGGCCGTCCCGAACGACCCCTGCGGTGGCCGGAATTCGACCGCCCGCCGGAGCCCGTGCGGCACGGGGGCCGGCGTGTGCCCCGGGCAGTTGCACGAGGTCCCTTTCACCCGGCGTGTGCACGCCGGGCGCCCGCGCACGACGCCTGCCCCCCGCGCGCGGCGCACACACACGCGCGCCCCCCGCATCCAGAGATGCGGGGGGCGCGGGGGAAACCGCTGGTCCGGCCGGATCCGGACGGGTCAGGAGGTGTGGGCGCGGGCGAAGGTCCACGCGTCCGAGATGATGCCGGTGAGGTCCGAGCGGGTCGGGGTCCAGCCCAGGCGCTCGTGCGCCGTCCGCGCGGAGGCGACCAGCATCGCCGGGTCGCCCGCCCGGCGCGGGGCGACGACCTCCGGGATCTCGCGGCCGGTCACCTTGCGGACCGTCTCGACGACCTCGCGGACCGAGAAGCCGCTGCCGTTGCCCAGGTTGCAGATCAGGTGCTCCCCGCCGGTCGCGGCCCTCAGCGCGGCCAGGTGGGCCTGCGCCAGGTCGGCGACGTGGATGTAGTCGCGCACGCAGGTGCCGTCCGGGGTGGGGTAGTCCTCGCCGAACACAGAGATCGACTCGCGCTGCCCCAGGGCGACCTGGAGGACCAGCGGGATCAGGTGCGTCTCGGGCGCGTGCCGCTCACCGAACTCCCCGTACGCGCCGGCCACGTTGAAGTAGCGCAGCGAGACGGCGGCCAGGCCGTGCGCCACGCACTCCCCCGCGATCATGTGGTCCACGGCCAGCTTCGAGGCGCCGTACGGGTTGGTGGGCGCCGTCACCGAGGCCTCGGTGAGGAGCCCCTCCGTCGGCTCGCCGTAGGTGGCGGCGGTGGAGGAGAACACCAGCTTCCGCACGCCCGCCCCGCGCATGGCGGCGAGCAGGGCGAGGGTGCCGCCGACGTTGTTCTCCCAGTACTTGCCCGGGTTCACCACGGACTCGCCGACCTGCGAGGAGGCGGCGAAGTGCAGCACGGCCTCGTAGGAGTCGTCGAGGTACTCGGCGGCGTCCTGGATGCGGCCCTCGATGAAGGCGGCGCCCGCCGGGATCCCGGCGCGGAAGCCGGTGCTGAGGTCGTCGAGGACGGTGACCTCGTGTCCCGCCTCCAGCAGGTGGGCGGCGACGACGCTGCCGACGTATCCGGCGCCACCGGTGACCATGTACTTGAAGTGGGGGCCCTTGCTCACTGGCCTACTGCCTCTCGCGGGGGAACGCATTCGGTTGCCTGCACGTGCTGGTGACTGGCTTACCCGATTCGGCGCCCCCGGGGAAATCGGCGGCCCGGACCGGCGTCGCGGGCCCGGCAGGATCCGCGGGGGAGGACCTAGATGAGTGCGGAGGCCGGGCCAGGCGGCGCCGCGCGGTCCAGCAGGCCGGTACGGGCCGCCAGTGCGGCCGCCTCCAGCCGCGAGCCCACGCCCAGCTTCATCAGGACCCGCTGGACGTGCGTCCGCGCGGTGCTCGGCGCGATGGCCATGCCCGCGGCGATCAGCCGGGTGTCCTCGCCCTCGGCGACCCGGACCAGGACCTCCACCTCGCGCGGGGTCAGCAGCCGCAGCAGCCGGCTGCCCTCGTCGTCGGGCTGCGCGGCCGGGTTGAGGAGTTCCGCGAAGGCGCTCTGCAGGAGCTGCGGGGAGATCGCCACCTCGCCCGCCCGGGCCTTGGCCAGGGCCCGCTCCACGCCTTCGATGCGCTCGTCCTGGCGGACGTACCCCGAGGCCCCGGCGGCGAACGCGGCGGCGATGCCGCGCGGGCTGGGCACCGGGCCGAGCACGACGACGGCGATCTGCGGCCGCTCCCGCTTGATGCGGACGACGGGTTCGAAGACCCCCGGTTCGGCGGGGGCGGCCGTGCCCAGGAGGCAGACCTCCGGCGCCCGGCTGATCACCAGCTCGGCGGCGCCCGCGGCCGGGGCGGCCGCGGCGAGCACGCGGTGCCCGCGCAGTTTCAGGGCCGAGGCGAGCGCCTCGGCCAGCAGCCGGTGCTCGTCGACCACCACGACCCGTACGCCCATTGAGGCACCCCACCCCCACCCTTCTGACCCGGCAAGCTACACGCTTGTTCGACGGCGCGAGGGGGATACCGCGCAGAAGCCCCCGGAAGGACGGACCTTCCGGGGGCTCCTGGCGGTGGCGCTGCGGCCGGCTCAGCCCGTCTTGTACGAGACGAACAGGTACTCGGGGTCGCCGCCCCCGGAGTACGGCTTGCGCGCGTAGTGGCGGGAGATGAACAGCCGGCCGTTGCCGTACCGGTACTCGGCGCCGGTCGGCGTGACACCGGTCTCGATGCGCTGGCTGGCCCGGTCCCCCGGGTTCTCCATGAGGAGGGTCTCCTTCATGGTGTTGCCGTCGATGCTGACGATCTGGCCGCCCTTGTCGTACGGCGGGATCTTGTAGGCGATGACGTTCGACCCGTCCATGCGCAGCGGCATGATCTGGTAGCGCTCGCCCGCGTCGGCGCGGTCGGTGGTCTGCTTGCCGGTCGCCAGGTCGAAGGAGAGCAGCTCGTTGGTGCGGGCGCCGCTGGGGTCCTGGCCCTGGTGCTCGTAGGAGGGCACGTAGACCTTGCCGTTGCCGACGACCATGTTGAGGCACTGCTCGACCTCGGTGGCGGGGCACTTGGGGTTGAAGTTGCCCGAGGCCAGCGAGATGCGCGCCGTGAGCTGGCCCGCGTCGTCGAGGACGAAGAGGTCGCTGACGTTGGTGGCGTTCTTCGCGGTACCGCCCACGTTGGCCGCGACGATCAGCGGCTTGGTGGAGATGATGCCGGCCCACTCGATGCCGGCGGAGAGCTTGTACGTGGACTTCGGCGCGCCGGTGGCCGGGTCGAGGGACTGCGCGTGCAGGGTCTGGTTGGGGCTGCGGCCGCACTTGCGCAGGACCGCGAGGGCCTCGCCGCCCGCGTAGCCGAGGTCGTAGCAGCCCTCGCCGTCGACCTTGGGCTGCCACAGGGGCTTGCCGTCGGCCAGGTTCCAGGCGGCGCCGCCCGAGAGGCCGCCCGCGGCGACGGTCTGGCCGCTGAGGGAGACCTCGGAGAAGGTCACGTTCTTGTCGCCGCCGGTGCTGGACTTGGCGGCGGCGGACCACAGGAGCTTGCCGGTGCCCAGGTCGATGACGCCGACCTTGGTGCACGGCTGGTACTTCTTCTCGGGCGTCGGCAGGGCCTCTTCGAAGAGGATCGCCGTCTTGTTGTCGGTGATGTGGCGGGTCGCCGCGCAGACCTGGGCGGGGAGCGGGATCTCCCACTTCTTGCCGCCGTCGACGAGGTTGTAGCCGACGACCTTCGCCACGTCGGACTTGACGTAGGTGGAGTCGGTGAGCCAGGAGCCCTTGACCGTCACCTGCTCCTCGGGCGCCGGCAGCGGCAGGTTCAGCAGGGGCTTCGACTTGGGGTTGGCCGGGACCTTCTCGGTTCCGCCCGCGCCCGCCTGGGGCTTGTCGCCGTCCGGGGAGCCGCTGGGGCCGCCGTCCGCGGTGTTCTGGCGGGCGCCGCCGCTGTCGTCGGAGACGTACCAGAAGCCGCCGCCGATGATGAGGACGATGGCCAGCAGGGCCGCGCCGACGATCATCAGCTGGGTGCGCACCTCGTTGCCGCCGCCCGGGCCGGCGGGGGGCGCGGCCGCGGCCATGGGCGCGGTGGGCGCGCCGTACGGGGCGGGGGCGCCGGGCTGCGGGTAGCCGTAACCGGCGGGCTGCTGCTGCGGGACCGTCGGCGGCTGCTGCGGCGGGGGCGAGGGTGTCGGGGGCTGCTGCGGGGGCGGCGGGGGCGCGCCGAACCCGCCGGGCTGCTGCGGGGCCGGCGTGGGGGCGCCGAACCCGCCTGC
Source organism: Streptomyces sp. NPDC058662 (assembly GCF_042716255.1). Taxonomy (NCBI): domain Bacteria; kingdom Bacillati; phylum Actinomycetota; class Actinomycetes; order Kitasatosporales; family Streptomycetaceae; genus Streptomyces; species Streptomyces sp. NPDC058662. Next base: position 11,522 of record NZ_JBHXRU010000108.1, read on the forward strand.
GGGCGGCTGGCCGGGGGGCGTGGGGGCGCCGTACCCGCCGGGCGGCGGCTGGTGGGGGGGCGGCGGGGTGCTCATCGGTTGCTACTGCCTCTCGTGGGCGGCTCGGTGGACGCGTTCACTTGCCGAAGACCATCAGGAGCTTCTCGTCCTTGCCCTTGGCCTGCAGGCGCGTGGCCGAGAGGAAGAACCGGCCGTCCGCGTAGTGGACCAGCGGGGAGAAGAAGGAGTTCTCCACCTCCGCGGCCGGGCCGGACGGGTGGCGCAGTACCGCGGTGGGGGTGCCTCCGGCCGCCGGTACGGTGAGGACCTCGCCGGCGTGGTCGTAGCCCGCCTGGCGGTAGAAGACCAGCTGTCCGCCCGCGGCCTTGAGCGGGCGGATGGTGCGCTTCTCCCCCGCGGGGGTGCGCCACTTGGCCTTGCCGGTGCTGAGGTCGAAGGCGACGATCTCGTTGCCCACGCCGACCTCCGGGGAGGTGGGCAGGTACAGGACGTCCCCGTCGACCGCGGCCGGCCGGCACGTCATCAGGTCGCGGTCGCCCAGCCCGCAGCCGGAGGCGAAGTTGCCCTCGCCGGTGACCTGGCTGCGCAGCTTGCCGTCGGGGCCGAGGACCACGATGGCGCGCTGCTTCTTGGCCTGGTCGGAGACGTCGACGACGATGGGGTCCACGGAGTAGACGTTGGTGACCTTCAGGCCCTTGGCGAGCCGGTAGGACCAGGTCTTCTTGCCGGTGGCGGGGTCCGCGTCCTGGATCTCGACGGTGCTGTCCGCGTCCTGGCAGGTGGCGACGGCGATCATCTTGCCCTTGTCGGCGGCGTAGCTGTTGGCCTTGCAGCCCTCGGAGCCGCTGCCGGCGAAGAGCCTGTCACCGGTGCTGACCTTGAAGGCGCTGGTGGAGATGAACCGGTTGATCGCGACGGTGTCCCCGGTGATCGTCGGGGAGGCGTCCGTCATGATGTCGAACATGCCCTCCTTGGGTACCTCCTTGGTCCAGCCCTCCTTGCCCGCCTTGAGGTCGATCATCTTCATCTGGTTGCAGACGGCGCCGTCGCCGTCGCCGTCCTTGACCACGACGACGGTCTTGCCGTCCTCGGTGGTCTGGCCGGTCACCCCGCAGACCTCGGCAGGGAAGTCGATCTTCCACTTCTCCTTGCCGTCGGTCACGGCGTAGCCGACGAGGGACTTCCAGACGGTCTTGGCGACGGTGTCGCCGACCACCCACTGGCCCTTCGCCCCGACGCCGAGGCCGGGTCCGTCGACCTTGCTCGTCTTGAGCCAGAGGACCTTGTCCTCGCCCTGCTTGCGGCCGGAGTTGAGGTCGGCCTCCGCGCCGCCGTCGCCGCTGCCGTCGCCGTTGTCCACGGAGGCGGAGGGCTCGGCGCCGGAGGGCGGGGAGCTCTGCGCGACGGGCGGGGCGGGGTCCTTGCCGTCGCCGTCGTTGAAGAAGGCGAAGTACGTGCCCGCTCCGAGGACGAGGACGCCGGCGACCGCGGCGGCGACCAGCACGGTCGCCTTCCTCCCCGGCGCGCCGGGGGCACCCGGCGGCATGGTGGGCGGGCCGGGGGGCGCCGGCGGGTAGCCGGGGCCGGGCTGCTGCGGGGCGCCGTACGGGGGCTGCTGCGGCTGCTGCGCGTACGGGGGCTGCTGCGGCTGCTGCGCGTACGGGTTGGCGCCCTGCGGGGGCTGGCCGTAACCGCTCGGCGGCGGGCCGGGCAGGTGCCCGTAACCGGAAGGTGTCGGCGGCTGGTTCGGCGGCTGGGGCGGCTCGGTCATCAGCGCACACTTTCGGCATCAGGGGGTGGGGAGGATGCCCTTTCTATCACTGACGGCGTACATGCATCGGGCCGGTCCGCCCCCTGTACCCAAGGGAGGACCGGCCCGTGACACCGCCGTTATCAGGCCAGTTGGCCCGTGCGCGGGCCGCCGCGGGCCCGCTCCGGGACGAGGGGACTACGCCTCCTCGGCCAGCTCCAGCCAGCGCATCTCCAACTCGTCCCGCTCCGAGAGCAGTTCCCGCAGCTGCGTGTCGAGCTTGGCCACCTTGTCGTAGTCGGTGGAGTTCTCCGCGATCTGGGCGTGCAGGTTGCCCTCGCGGTCGGACAGCTTGTTCAGCTGCCGCTCGATCTTCTGGAGCTCCTTCTTCGCCGCGCGGGCGTCATTGGAGGAGGTGGACTTCGCGGCGGCGGCCGGGGCGGGCGCCGGGGCGGCCGCCTCGATCATCCGCTGCCGGCGCTCCAGGTACTCGTCCAGGCCGCGCGGGAGCATGCGCAGGCTCGCGTCCCCGAGCAGCGCCATCACCGTGTCGGTGGTGCGCTCGATGAAGAACCGGTCGTGGGAGATCACGATCATGGATCCCGGCCAGCCGTCGAGGAGGTCCTCCAGCTGGGTCAGGGTCTCGATGTCGAGGTCGTTGGTCGGCTCGTCGAGGAAGAGGACGTTGGGCTCGTCCATCAGCAGGCGCAGGATCTGCAGCCGGCGCCGCTCGCCGCCGGAGAGGTCGCCGACCGGCGTCCACTGCTTCTCCTTGGTGAAGCCGAACTGCTCGCACAGCTGGCCCGCGGTCATCTCCCGGCCCTGGCCGAGGTCGACGCGGTCGCGTACGCGCTGCACCGCCTCCAGGACCCGCAGGGACGGGTCGAGCTCGCCGACCTCCTGGGAGAGGTAGGCCAGCTTGACGGTCCTGCCCACGGAGACCTTGCCCGCGGCCGGCTGGACCTCGCCCTGGGTGCGGGCGGCCTCGGCCAGCGCGCGCAGCAGGGAGGTCTTGCCGGCTCCGTTGACGCCGACGAGGCCGATGCGGTCGCCGGGGCCGAGGTGCCAGGTCAGGTGCTTGAGGAGGGTCTTCGGGCCGGCCTGGACGGTGACGTCCTCCAGCTCGAACACGGTCTTGCCGAGCCGGGCGTTGGCGAAGCGCATCAACTCCGAGCGGTCGCGCGGCGGCGGCACGTCGGCGATGAGCTCGTTGGCCGCCTCGATGCGGTAGCGGGGCTTGGAGGTCCGGGCGGGGGCGCCGCGGCGCAGCCAGGCCAGCTCCTTGCGCATCAGGTTCTGCCGCTTGGACTCCTCGGTGGCGGCGATCCGGTCCCGCTCGGCGCGGGCGAAGACGTAGTCGCTGTAGCCGCCCTCGTACTCGTGCACGTCACCGCGCTGCACGTCCCACATGCGGGTGCAGACCTGGTCGAGGAACCAGCGGTCGTGGGTGACGCAGACCAGGGCGGAGCGGCGTTCCTGGAGGTGCGCGGCCAGCCAGGAGATGCCCTCGACGTCGAGGTGGTTGGTGGGCTCGTCGAGGACCAGCAGGTCCTGGTCGGCGATGAGCAGCTTGGCGAGCGCGATGCGGCGGCGCTCGCCTCCGGAGAGCGGGCCGATGACGGTGTCGAGTCCCTGGCCGAAGCCGGGCAGGTCGAGGCCGCCGAAGAGCCCGGTCAGCACGTCGCGGATCTTGGCGTTGCCGGCCCACTCGTGGTCGGCCATGTCGCGGATGATCTCGTGGCGGATGGTGGCCGCGGGGTCGAGGGAGTCGTGCTGGGTGAGGACGCCCATGCGCAGGCCGCTGTTCTGGGTGACCCGGCCGGTGTCCGGTTCCTCCAGCTTGGCCAGCATCCGGATGAGGGTGGTCTTGCCGTCGCCGTTGCGGCCGACGACACCGATCCGGTCCCCCTCGGACACGCCGAGGGAGATGCCGTCGAGCAGGGTACGTGTGCCGTACACCTTGCTGACTGCCTCGACATTGACCAGATTGACGGCCATCAGACGCGCTCCAGGGAAGGGGTGTGGATCAGCCCCTCAGCCTAACCCTCCGCGCCGGGGCGGATCGTTCCACCAGCAGCCAGCCGCCCAGCGCCATCGCGATCGCGGCGGGCGCCGTGACGGGAACGGCGACGAGGGTGGCGCTGTGCCCGTCGAGGAGCCCGCCCAGCCCGGTCGTCGACAGTCCGAGGACCCCGAGCAGGCAGAGCACGGTCCCGAGGGCGGCGAGCGGTCCGGCGGCCCGCCGCGGGACCGCGGCCGGGCCCGGCCGGGCGGGCGCCTCGAAACGCCGGAACAGGGCGACGAACGCGCAGGTCGTCGCCAGCGCGGCGAGGAACCGCGGCGGTACCTGCGCCCACCAGGCGCCGCTCGCCGGCTCCGGCAGTTCCGGGCCGAGCGCCAGCTGGACCCCGTACACGCAGAGCATGGCGGTCAGGTGCCACAGGAACGCGGTCATGGCGACGCCGTTGGCCGCGACGACCCCGCGCCAGACGCGCGGCCGGCGCAGCCACGCGGCCGCTGGTCCCGCCGCCAGTTGGACGGCGCCGACCAGCCACAGGCCGTGGCACAGCAGCGCGACCGTGGGCGGGGCCATGTTGGAGACCTTCTCGCCGGGCATCCCGACCATGGACAGCGGGTACGGGCCCCACGCCACCGCGGCCGCCGCGCCGGCCAGGCCGGCGGCGGCGAGCGCGGCGGGCACCCGGATCCGCCCGTCGGCGCGCAGGAAGCCGAGCTGGTGGACGGCGAGCCAGACGAAGGCGAAGTTCAGGAACGCGACGTACGGGACCCCGTACGCGAAGCGCAGGACGTCCACCAGCACGGCAGCTCCCGCCAGCCCGGCGAAGGCCGCCCAGCCGGCGCGCTCGTGCAGCCGCAGCAGGGGCGGGGTGAGGGCCACCATGGCCAGGTAGATCCCGATGAACCAGAGCGGCTGGGTGACCACCCGCAGCGCGGCCCCGGTCAGCCGGCCGTCGCCGCGGCCCGCGAGCTGCACGGCCAGCGCGACCGAGGCCCACACCAGCACGAACACGAGGGTGGGCCGCAGCAGCCGCTGGAGGCGGGCCCGCAGGAAGAGCGCGTACACGGGCCCGCCGGTGCGGCGCTCCAGGGACCGGTAGGACAGGGCGTGCGAGAAGCCGCCGACGAAGAAGAAGACGGGCATGACCTGGAGCCCCCAGGTCAGCACCTGGAGCGCGGGCACCACGGCCAGCAGGTTCCCCATGCCGTCCGCGCTGACGGCGGCCATCAGCCAGTGGCCGCACACCACCACGGCCAGCGAGGCGACGCGGAGCAGGTCGGTGTACCGGTCCCGGCCGGCGGGCGTGGCCTCGGCGGCGGCGCGTGCGCTGACTGTCATGCCCCCACGGTCGCCGGGCGGCGGACCGCCCGACAGGGCGCGGGTACTCAACTCGGCGTAGGTACGGGCCCCCTCGGCCCTGCCGGCCCGGGGGCGGTGCGGGGGCCGCGGGCCGGCCCGGGGGCCGCCGCCCGGTGCGGGGGCGGGCCGGGGGCCGCCGTCCGGTGCGGGGGCGGGCCGGGGGCGGGCCGTTTCGGGCCGCGCCTCCGGGGTGGTCAGGCGGTCGCGAGGACCGTCGCGCCCGGGGCCGGGCCGGACGCCACGCGCGTGGCCCGGCAGGTGCCCGAGGCCTCCAGCGCCGCCGCCACCTCCGCGGCCGCCTCCGCGTCCCGGACCAGGAACGCCGTCGTGGGCCCCGAGCCCGAGACCAGCCCCGCCAGCGCACCGCCGGCGGCGCCCCGCGCCAGAGTGTCGGCCAGCTGCGGGCGCAGCGACAGCGCCGCCGGCTGGAGGTCGTTGGCCAGGGCCCCCGCCAGCGCGTCCGCGTCCCCCGCCGCGAGGGCCGCGAGCAGCGCGGGCGAGGCCTCGGGCTCCGGGATCCGCCGGCCGGCGGCGAGCCGGTCGAACTCGCGGAACACGGCCGGGGTGGACAGGCCGCCGTCGGCCACGGCGAACACCCAGTGGAACGTACCGGCCTCCACCGGGGTGAGCAGCTCGCCCCGCCCGGTGCCCAGCGCCGCCCCGCCGACCAGGCTGAACGGGACGTCGCTGCCCAGCTCCGCGCAGATGTCCAGCAGTTCCGCCCGCGGGGTGTCCAAACCCCACAGGGCGTCGCACGCCAGCAGGGCCGCCGCGCCGTCCGCGCTGCCGCCCGCCATGCCGCCCGCGACCGGGATGTTCTTGGCGATGTGCAGGTGGACGGCGGGCACCGTGCCGGTCCGCTTCCCGAGGATCTCCGCGGCGCGCGCGGCGAGGTTGGTGCGGTCCAGGGGGACCTGCTCCGCGTCCGGGCCCTCGCAGGTGACGGTCAGCGCGTCGGCGGGGGTCGCCGTCACCTCGTCGTACAGCGAGACGGCGAGGAAGACGTTGGCCAGGTCGTGGAAGCCGTCGGGGCGGGCCGCGCCCACCGCCAGCTGGACGTTGACCTTCGCGGGGACGCGTACGGTCACGCGGTTCACAGGGCGGGCCTCTCCTGCGCGGGCTTGTGCTCGGCGATCGCGGCGAACTGCTCCACCGTCAGGGACTCCCCGCGCGCCTGCGGCGAGACGCCCGCGGCGACCAGCGCGGCCTCGGCGCCCGGCGCGGATCCGGCCCAGCCGGCCAGCGCGGCGCGCAGGGTCTTGCGGCGCTGGGCGAAGGCCGCGTCCACGACCGCGAAGACCTCGGCCTTCGAGGCGGTGGTGTTGATCGGCTCGGTGCGCCGGACCAGCGAGACCAGCCCGGAGTCGACGTTCGGCGCGGGCCAGAACACCTTGCGGCCGATGGCGCCGGCGCGCTTGACGTCCGCGTACCAGTTGGCCTTGACGGAGGGCACCCCGTACACCTTGTTGCCCGGCTCGGCGGCGAGCCGGTCGGCGACCTCGGCCTGCACCATGACCAGGGTGCGCTCGATGCTCGGGAAGCGGTCGAGCATGGTCAGCAGCACGGGGACGGCCACGTTGTACGGCAGGTTCGCGACGAGCGCGGTCGGCGCCGGGCCGGGCAGCTCGGTCACGAGCATGGCGTCGGAGTGGACGAGCGCGAAGCGGTCCTTGCGGGCGGGCAGCCGCGCCTCGATGGTGGCGGGCAGCGCCGCCGCGAGGATGTCGTCGATCTCGACGGCGGTCACCCGGTCGGCGACCTCCAGCAGCGCGAGGGTCAGAGAGCCCAGCCCCGGCCCCACCTCGACGACCACGTCGTCCGGGCGGACGCCTGCGGTCCGCACGATACGGCGCACCGTGTTGGCGTCGATGACGAAGTTCTGCCCCTTCTGCTTCGTCGGCCGCACCCCGAGGGCGGCGGCCAGCTCCCGGATGTCGGCCGGGCCGAGGAGGGCGTCGGAGGGGGTCTCGTTGGGCTGCTGCTCTGCGGTGCTCACCGGTAAAGCCTACGGCCGCAGTGGGGCCACGGACTCGCCCCCCGTTGCACGTAGAGCTTCTTGGCCCGGTACGTCTGCTCCGCGCCCGACGCGTCCTGGGGGCGGCCGGAGCCGCCGAGGCCCTGCCAGGTGCGGACGTCGAACTGGTACAGGCCGCCGTAGGTGCCCGAGGGGTCGGTGGCGGAGGGGCGGCCGCCGGACTCGCACTGGGCGAGGGCCGCCCAGTCGAGGCCGTCGGCGCCGGAGACGGAGGTCGGCAGCGGTCTCGTGCCGACCTTGACGAGCTGGGTGACGGGCTCGCGGACGACCTCCTCCGCGATGCGCCGGGGCTTCTGGCGGACCCCGTTGACGGTGCGCAGGCCGTAGGTGACGCGGCGGGCCCCGGGCCGGCCGGCGCGCTCGACGACCTCGGTGCCGGCGAACAGGCCCGGGTCCTCCACCCTCTCGGTCGCGTACGGGATGCGCTCCTCGCGGACCTCACGGGTCCCGGTGATGCGCAGGACGGTGACGGTCTGTCCGTCGCGGGGGAAGGTGTCCGGGGGGACGGAGGTGGCGTCCTGCCCGTGCAGGGAGATGCCGGCCTGGTCGAGGGCTTCCTGGACGGTGGCGGCGTTGGTGCGGATGGTGCGCTCGCGTCCGTCGGCCATGAAGGTCACGCTGCGCTCGGTGCGGACGCTGAGGGCCAGGCCGGCGCGCGGGACCGGGGCCGTGCGCGGGGCGGAGAGGTAGGCGCCCTCGGCGCGGACGCCGAACTGGCGCAGCGCGCCCTCGACGGTGCGGGCGGTGGTCCACACCTCGCGCCGCTGTCCGTCGAGGGTCAGGCGCAGGGGGCGGCCGTAGCGGACGACCACCTCCTCGCCGTCGTCGAGGGCCTCGCCGGGGGCGGGGGCGACGAGGTCGTGGGGTCCGATGCCGACGCCTTCGGCGGCAAGGAGCTCCCCGACGCCGTCGGCGAAGGTGTGCAGGGTCCTCGGTACGCCGTCCACGGTCAGGCGGACCGATTTGTCGGCGGCCACGAAGGCGGAGGTGCCGCCCGCGAGGAAGGCGACGACCAGCGCCTGGGGCACGATGCGCCGCCAGGTCCCGGCCGGCGAGGGCGCCCCGGCGGCGGGGCCGCGTGCCGCGCGCCTGCCGGCCGCGCCCCGCCGGTGGGCGCGGCCACCGGC
>NZ_JBHXRU010000109.1:0-19557 GCF_042716255.1 Streptomyces sp. NPDC058662
GCTCGCTCGGGCCGTCTGCGCGGGGGCGTCGGGCCTCGGTCGCGGGCTCCGCCAGAGCGCTGGTGGGCGCGGGAGGGCGCCCCGCGCCGTACTGCCCGCGCTCTGCGCCACGCAGATCACCGGCTGGGGCGTCGTCTACTACGCCTTCCCCGTCCTGCTCCCGCGGCTGACGTCCGCCACCGGCTGGTCCGTCAACGGTGCGACCGCCGCGTTCTCCCTCGCGCTCCTCATCTCCGCCGTCGCCGGCATCCCGATCGGGCGGATCCTCGACCGCCGAGGGCCGCGCGCCGTGATGACGGCCGGCTCCGTACTCGGCACCCTCGCCCTCCTCGTCATCGCCGCCGCACCCAACCCGGCCGTCTTCACGGCGGGCTGGGCGCTCGCCGGAGTGGCCATGGCGGCCACCTTCTACCCGCCCGCCTTCGCCGCCCTCACCCGCTGGTGGGGGCCCGACCGGGTCCGGGCCCTGACCGTCGTCACCCTCGCCGGCGGGCTCGCCTCCACCGTCTTCGCACCCCTGACCGCGCTCCTCGCCGAGCACCTGTCCTGGCGCGCCACGTACGCGGTCCTCGCCGTGATCCTGGCCGCCGTCACCATCCCCGCGCACGCCCTGGCCCTACGCGCGCCCTGGCCGCCCGCACCGCCGGCGCCACCGGTCACCGACCGCACCCCGGTCTCCCGGAGCCGCCCCTTCCTCCTGCTGGCCGCGGCCCTCACCCTCTCCGGCTTCGCGATGTACGCCGTCGTCATGGGCCTCATCCCGCTCCTCACCGAACGGGGCGCGCACGCGACAACCGCCGCTTGGGCCCTCGGACTCGGCGGCGCCGGCCAGACCCTCGGCCGCACCCTCTACGCAGGCCTGTCGGCCCGCACCTCCGTCACGACCCGTACGGTCACCCTCATCGCCCTCGGCGGCGCGAGCACGGCCACGCTGGCCCTCATCCCCGGCCCGATGCTCCTGCTGGTCGTCCTCGCGGTCGTCGCCGGAGTCGTACGGGGCAACCTCACCCTCCTCCAGGCCACCGCCGTCACCGACCGCTGGGGCACCGCCCACTACGGCCGCCTCTCCGGACTCCTCGGCGCACCGGCCCACATCGCGGCAGCCCTGGCCCCCTGGGCGACCGCCGCCCTCGCCGCCCCACTCGGCGGCTACCCCCGCCTCTTCGCGGCCCTCGCCGCCCTCTCCCTCACGGCGGCGCTCCTCGCCCTCCTGGCGTCGCGGGCAGCGGGCATCCCGCCGCTGCCCGGGTCGGCTCCGGACGGCGAGCCGGTGCGTAAGCGCCACGGAGCCGATCAGCGAGACGCCTGACCCGGAGGGCTCCGGGGTCGGCACGCACGTCCGCGCGGGTCCCGCCGCGCCGCCCGCGGGTCTCACCCGCCGCGCGCGTGTCCTGCGCCGCCGCGCGCGTCCGCCGCGCGCGTTGTGCGCCGCTGCGGGGGCCTCGCGGTCGGGTGGGGGGTTGGTGACCGCGAGGCGGGTGGGGGGTGGGGGTCAGGGGGTTTCCGTAGGGGTGGGCCGGTGGGGGGGCCGGTGGGCGCCGCGTTCGGCGAAGTCCACGAGGAAACCGCGCAGGGCCTGCTGGGCGTCCTCCTCATGGGCCTGGGGGCCCATGGCGAGGCGGGCCAGCTGGGGCATCGCGGTGGGCCACGCGCCCAGGCCGATGATGGTGATCAGGAGGTGGCCGGCCTCCTCCAAAGTGCAGCCCCGCGCCTCGGCCAGGCTCTCGGAGGCGTTGGTGTACCACTCCAAGCGGCCCGGGTTCTCCTCCACCAGCGAGTCCCCGTAGTACAGGGCCTCGAACATCAGCAGCCGCAGGAACGCCGGGTCCTTGCGGTGGAAGTCGTAGATCCGGCCCACGTACTCGCCGATCGGGCCCTCGCCCGGCCGCACGGTCTCCGCGAGCTCCACCAGGGCGCTGGCGAGCACCACGTTGAACAGCTTCTCCTTGTTGCCGAAGTAGCCGTAGATGCGCTCCTTGTTGACTCCCGCCTTCGCCGCGATGCGGTCGACCCGACCGCCCGCGATGCCGTACTCGGCGAACTCGGCCCTCGCGGCCTCCAGGAGGAGCCGCTTCGTCCTTGCTGTGTCCCATGCCATGGCATCCAGGGTATGCCAAAAGTTCAACTAAGTGGTTGGACAGTTCGCGGAGCCGTGTGCAAGACTCCAACCATCCAGTTGGGGGAGGCTTCGAACGAAGCGGAAGGGGTTTCTCTTGTCCTCGTCCCGTTCCACCCCGTCGGTGCACATGCGGGCGCTCATGACCTGGGCGGCCGTGTATCCGACGATCACCGTCGTCATGATCCTCATGCGACCGCTGCTCGGCGGACTGCCACTGCCCGTGCAGACCCTCGTACTCACGGCGATCGTGGTGCCGGTGGCCGCGTACTGGCTGCTTCCGCTGCTGATGCGGCTGAACGCCAGGCTGGCCGGCGGATCCCGGTGACAGACCAGTAGGACCAGCTCGACGAAGACCGATCCCGTGCCATCCGGCGGGGCGGCACGTATCGAAAGCGAAGGATCAAGCAAGGTGAGAATCTCGATATCCGGCACCTACTCCGCCGGCAAGACCTCGACCGTGATGGCGCTGTCCCACTACACGGGTGTCCCGCGCACCCTGGCGCGGACCATCCGGGAGATCCTGCCGGACACGTTCCCCGGCAAGGCGCTGGCGGACGTGACCCCGGCCGAGTTCCTCCAGCTGATGCTCCGCAGGCACTCCGGGCGCGTCGCCGAGGAGGCCAAGCTCGGCCAGAACTTCATCTCCGACGGATCGTCGCTCCAGGAGTGGCTGTACGGGGCGGCGCGGGTCATCCACGGCATGAACCCCAACGCCACCGCCGGCAACGAGGGCGGTCGGGTGACCGAACCGACCACCGCCGAGATGGAGTTCTTCGCCAAGGTCGTCGAGCAGTTCGGCTTCGCGCTGAAGCAGCACGTCAAGGACACGTTCGACGCGTACGTCCACCTGCGCCACGAGCTCCCCATCGCCGCGGACGGCCACCGTCCGATGAACGAGGGCTTCCGCGCCACCATCGACGACATGCTGCTCGCCACGCTCGACGAGCTGGAGATCCCGTACCACGTCGTCAGCGGCACCATGCCCGAGCGTCTTGAGACCATCGCCGGAATCTTCGGTCTCGACGCCGTCATGAGCACCGAGGAGGCCATCGAGCTGGCCTGGGCGGACTACGGCCGCCAGGACTTCCGCATCGAGACCGACCGGGTGCCCAGCGCGGTCTGACCGGCCTGCGCGCGGTCTGACCGGCCCCCGCACTCTTTCGCACCTCCCCTTTTCCCTTACCGACATCCTGTGAGGACTCCCGTGACCCAGAAGCCGAACATCGCCATCGCCTACCACTCGGGATTCGGCCACACCGACGTGCTCGCCGCCGCCGTCGCGGCCGGGGCCACCGAGGCCGGTGCCGACGTCACCCTGGTGCGCGTCGACAAGATCGACGACGCGCAGTGGGCGGTCCTCGACGCCGCCGACGCGATCATCTTCGGCTCGCCGACCTACATGGGCTCCGCGTCCGGCGCGTTCCACGCCTTCGCCGAGTCGACCAGCAAGCGCTGGCTCGTCCGCACCTGGCAGGACAAGGTCGGCGCCGGTTTCACCAACGCCGCCTGCAAGGCCGGTGACAAGCACTCCACCCTGGCCTACTTCGGCACCCTCGCCGCCCAGCACGGCATGAACTGGGTCAACCTCGGCCTGCTCCCGGGCTGGCACAAGAGCGACGAGAGCGAGAACGACCTCAACCGCCTCGGCTACTTCAACGGCGCCGCCGCGGCCACCCTGGCCGACCTCCCGCCCGAGGGCGTGCACAAGGCCGACCTCGCCACCGCCGAGTACCTCGGTGCCCGCGTCGCCCAGCACACCGCCGTCATCCTCGCCGGCCGCGCGGCCGTGGGCGCCTGACCGCTCCGCCGAGCGCCCCTCGCTCTCCCCGCGCGGCACCACCGCGCGTCAGCGATCACCGGATCACCCGGTCGCACAGATCGTATCCGCTCCACAGACCTCACCAGGTCCACCAGATCCACAAGATCCGTTGGATCCGCCGGATTTCATTGATTTCATCAGAGAAATGAGAACAACCATGAGCACCACGCGTTCCACCATCGAGACCGTCGACGCGTTCTTCGGCGCCTTCGGCTCCGGCGACCTGCCCGGCATCCTGGACCTGTTCGCCGAGAAGACGGACTTCAAGGTCGCCGGCGCCCCGAACGTGCCGTGGGCCGGCGCCCGTTCCACCAAGGACGAGATCGCCGAGTTCTTCGGCATCTTCGGCAAGGTCCTGACGGCCCCCGAGTCCTTCGAGGTCACGACCAAGATCTCCGAGGGCAACGACGCCGTCGTCATCGCCAACTGCGTCTTCGGCGTCCTGGAGACCGGCAAGAAGTTCACCAACGGCTACGCGCTGCACTTCACCGTCGTCGACGGCGAGATCGTCCGCTACCACATGTACGAGGACAGCTACGCGATCGCCGAGGCCTTCACCGCCTGACCGACCGCAATCCAGCAGGCCGCCCCTCCGGAGCCTCCGGGCCCGGAGGGGCGGCAGGCCGCACGACTGCATTCAGGGGGATTTCAATGACCAGCGGGGTAACAGCACTCAAGCAGAATCCGATTCCTTCCATCGACGACTACCTGGGTCCGGGGGACCAGAGGTTCTTCGGCGAGGGATTCAAGCGCGGCGTCCACGAGGTGGGCGAGATCGTCGTGGGGCACGACGAGTCGGGCACGGGCTACGTCCGCGGCCGCGCGTCGGTGGCGTATCCGTCCGACTGGTCCCGCAAGGGGGAAACGGACCAGCGGCCGCACCTGAGCACCATCGACGCCCTGGTCCTGGGCGTCCAGCTCAGCGAGGTGTACCTGGCGCACAGCCGGGGCCTCGACGAGCGCCAGCGCGCCGGCGCCTGGATCCGCAAGGCCCGGATCAAGGCCGGATCGAGCCCTGTGGAGGAAGACCTCCAGGGCTTCGACATCCAGGCGGTACCGGCCGAGGTACGCCCGTCCCCGGACGGGCCCGACCGGCTCGTGACCGTCCTCGACTCCAGGATCGGCACGCTGACGGTCCGCGCCGAGATCGACCACCCGGCGGGTACCCCCGTCAGCGCGCCCGGTACGTACGCCTCGCTGGACGCCGCTCTCGGCGAGGGTCCGCAGCGGCCCTTCGGCAGCGGGTACAAGGCACGGCGCCAGACCATCCGGGACATCGAGTTCACCGGCGAGGGCGACACGGCCCGTACGGCGTCCGGGGTCGGCTTCGTCACGCGCGAGGACGCCCCCGTGGACGGGCGGGGCGTCGAAGGGCGCTACCACTCCTCGGTCTCCATGATCGACAGCTTCGTGGTGGGGCTCCAGCTCGGCCAGGTCCTGCTGTACGAACTGGACGGTGTCAGCCGGGCGAACAGCAACACGCTGTGGATGCGGCAGACCGTGCTGGAGGCCGACAGCCCGCTGCGGCCGCTCGACGAGGTCACGACCACCTCGGCGCACCTGGCCGACAGCATGGTGCTGAACACCTCGAAGGGCGAGACCTGGCGGCGCGCGGACATCGTCGGCGAGCTGGGCGGGATCCGACTGCGGGCGTCCGTCGCCCATCAGCTGCCGCGCGACGAGAGGGCCTGATGTGACGGTCGAGACAACCGAGCACGCGGGCAGCGCCTTCGGCCGGCAGGGGCGTGCGGCCGTGCTGCGCGGCCTGGGCACCTACCTGCCGCCGCGCCTCGTCACCAACGAGGAGCTCTCCCGCACGCTGGACACCAGCGACGAGTGGATCCGCACCCGGACGGGCATCCGCCAGCGGTACTGGGCGGAACAGGGCACGGCGACGGGCGACCTCGCCTTCGAGGCGGGCGCCCGCGCGCTGAAGTCCGCCGGCGTCGACGCCGTCGACGCGGTCGTCCTGGCCACCAGCACGCCCGACCACCCCTGCCCGGGGACGGCCCCCGACGTCGCGGCCCGCCTCGGACTGGGCACCGTACCGGCCTTCGACATCGCCGCGGTCTGCGCCGGCTTCGTCTACGCGCTCGCCTCCGGAGCGAGCATGATCGTCTCCGGTCTGGCCGCCCGCGTCCTGGTGATCGGCGCGGAGACCTACTCCACCATCCTCGACCCGGCCGATCGGAACACCTCGGTGATCTTCGGTGACGGCGCCGGCGCGGTGGTGCTGGAGGCCGGCTCCCCGGACGACCCCGGTGCGCTGCTCGACTTCGACCTCGGCAGCGACGGCGGGCACAAGGACCTCATCACGGTCCCGGCGGGCGGCTCGCGCCAGCGCTCCGAGGGGCCCGAGTCCGACCCGTCCCGGTTCTTCTTCACGATGCAGGGCAAGCAGGTCTTCACGCACGCGGTGACCCGGATGGGAGCCTCCTCCGCGGCGCTCCTGGACCGCCTCGGCTGGGACCCCGCCTCCGTCGACCGGTTCGTCGGGCACCAGGCCAACGTCCGTATCCTGCACGCCCTCTCGGACCACCTCGGTATCGACCGGGACCGGGCCGTGGTCAATCTGGACCAGGTGGGCAACACCTCGGCGGCCTCCATCCCGCTGGCGCTCGCCCACGGGGTGGACACGGGCGGGATCAAGGCGGGCGAACGCGTCCTCATGACCGCTTTCGGCGGCGGGCTCACCTGGGGTTCGACCGCGATGGTGTGGCCCGAGATCAACGTCGTGTGAGTCAGCGCAGCCTCACATCCGTCATTTCATTCGATCAGGAAGAGTGTCTGATGAATTCCCTCGCGCAGTACATTGCCGACACGCTGACCGCCAAGTTCGACATCCCGGCCGAGTTCGTGGACGCCTCCACCAGCTACGAGGCCCTGGAGCTCGACTCCCTCGTGCTGGTCGAGCTGGCCGTCATCCTCACCCGCGAGTACGGGGTCGAGATAACCGACGACGAGATCAAGGACGCCCAGACCATCGAGAACACCGCCGAGCTGCTGCTGCAGAAGGGCGTGGGCGCCGCGGCCTGATCGTGGGGCATCCGACTGAGGACCGCAGGAGAGAATAGATGAACCCCCCTGACGTCGCGGCGTTCTTCGACGTGGACGGCACGCTGGTCACCGGCACCACCATCTTCAGGTTCCTGGAGTACCGCCTGGCGGCGGACGGATTCCCGCCGTCCGTCTTCCGCGAGGCCCGGCAGCGGCTCAAGGCGATGACCGCGGCCGGGGTGCCGAGGTCGGTGACCAACCGCGCGTACTTCGAGAACTACGCGGACCTGACCGAGACCGCGGTGGCGGAAGCCGCCGAGGAGTGGTTCCGGGCGGAACTGCGGCAGGGGGGCTTCTTCAACCCGTCGGCTCTCGACGCGTTCCGGCGGCACACCGCCGCCGGGGACCTCACCGTCCTGGTGTCGGGCTCCTTCCCCGCGTGCCTGGCGCCCCTCGCCCGGTACCTGGAGGCGGATCTGACGCTGTGTTCGGAGCCCGAGATCCTCGACGGGCGCTACACGGGCCGCATCGGCCTGCCGATGATCGGCGAGGGCAAGGCCGCGGCGGTGCGCCGCGTGGTGGAGGAGTACGCCGTCTCGACGGAGCGCTCCTGGGCCTACGGCGACCACGTCTCGGACCTGCCCCTGCTGGAACTGGTCGGCTTCCCGGTCGTGGTGGGGGACGCCGACCTGGCCCTGACCGGCCGGGCCGCGCGGCAGGGCTGGGGGCGGCTGCCGGG
This sequence comes from Streptomyces sp. NPDC058662, assembly GCF_042716255.1. Classification (NCBI taxonomy): domain Bacteria; kingdom Bacillati; phylum Actinomycetota; class Actinomycetes; order Kitasatosporales; family Streptomycetaceae; genus Streptomyces; species Streptomyces sp. NPDC058662. The sequence continues at coordinate 7,675 of NZ_JBHXRU010000109.1, forward strand.
CGGCGCCGAACCGGCGCCGGTCCTCCCCTCGCCCGTACCGGCCGGAAGCTGAGGTGCGCAGACCGTGATGGCCCACGACGCGGAGCTGACCCGGGCCAAACTCCTGGCGGCGGCGCACGAGGAGTTCATCACGCACGGCATCGCGGGCAGCCGGGTGGCCCGGATCGCCGAGAACGCCGGGGTGAACAAGGAGCGGATCTACGCCTACTTCGGCAACAAGGAGAAGCTCTTCCAGGCGGTGCTCACCGACGCGATGGACGAGATGGTCGCGCTGGCGAGGCCCGGTGTGGACGACGGCGACCTGCCGGGCTTCGTCGGGCGGGTCATGGACCTGCACCGCGCCCATCCCTGCTTCCTGCGCCTGCTGATGTGGGAGGCGCTGCACTACGGCGCCGAACCGCAGGGCGTGCTCAGGCGCCGCCAGGAGTGGTACACCCGCCAGGCCGAGCAGCTCGCGCGGGCCACCGGCCGGCCCGTCGAGGAGGCCGCCCGGCAGCTGTTCGTCCTCATCGGGACCGGTGCCTGGCCGACCGCCCTGCTCTCGCCGCCGCTCTTCGGCGCGGAGCACGACGACATGCTGCTCTGGCAGCAGCGGCTGCGCGCCTCGGTCGTCGACTTCGTCGCCCGGGCACTGGAAGGGGTCTGACCGGGGCGCCCGCGCCGCGGACGCGCGCCGCTCAGCGTTCGACCGGCAGGCCCGTCGGCTCCTTGATGCGCTTCATGATGATCTGCGAGTTCACTTCGGTGACCCCGGAGAGCGCCGTCAGCTTCTCGATCCACAGCCGCTCGTACGCCTTCAGGTCCGCGACGGCGATCCGCAGCAGGCAGCCGGGGCTGCCGAAGAGCCGGTAGGCCTCGACGACGTCGGGGATGTCCTGCAGGGCCGCCTCGAAGGCCTCGACCGCCTCCCGGTCGCGCCGCACCTCGACGGAGACGAGCACCTCGAAACCCCGGCCCACGGCCTCCGGGGAGATCACCGCGCGGTAGCCCTGGATCACCCCGTCCTCCTCCAGCTGGCGCACCCGCCGCATACAGGGGGAGGGGGTCAGGCCCACGCGCTGGGCCAGCTCCTGATTGCTGAGCCGGCCGTCGGCCTGGAGCTCGCGCAAGATATCTCGGTCGATGGCGTCCACGGCGCAATTATCCCTTACCCAGTGTTGCGGGTGTGGTGGGATGCGCAATCGCATTGCGCGTAGATCTCTCTATCATTGCTGCTTCCGGAACACACGTACGAAGGAAGGGTGGCCGCTGCCATGGGACGGATCGTCGTCATCAGCACCGGTGGGACGATAGCCAGCCGCTGGCAGGGATCCGGCTTCGCCGCGGACGCCGACGGGCACGAGGTCATCGCCACCGCGCCCCTGCCCGAGGGCGTCACCGTCGAGCTGGTCGACCTGTTCAGCGTGAACAGCCCGCGCCTCACCACCGCCCACCAGCTCACCCTGCTGCGCACCGTGCACGAGGTGCTCGCCGATCCCGGTGTGGACGGCATCGTCGTCACCCACGGCACCGACACGCTGGAGGAGTCGGCCTTCTTCGTCGACCTGCACCACCACGACCCGCGGTCGGTGGTCTTCACCGGCTCCCAGCGGCCCATGGGCACCGCCGACGGCGACGGCCCGGAGAACCTGTACGACGCGCTGCTCACCGCCGCGAACACGCGCGGGCTCGGTGTCCTGATCACCTTCGCGGGACGCGTGCACGCCGCCCGGGGCACGGTCAAGACGCAGGCCGTGGCGCTGGACGCGTTCGCCGACCCCTCCAAGGAACTGCTCGGCAAGGTCGGCTTCGGCAAGGTCACCATGCTGCGCGTGCCGCAGCGGCCCGGGCCGCTGCCGCTGCCCGCGATGCCCGAGGTCCCGCCGCGCGTGGACATCGTGCTGCACCACACCGACGGCGACCCGGTACTGCTGAACGCCGCCGTCGAGGCCGGCGCGCGCGGCATCGTCCTGGTGGGCACGGGCGCGGGCAACGCGACCCCGGAGATCACGGACGCCGTGAAGGCGGCCGTGGGGCGCGGCGTACTGGTCGCGCTGACCACGCGCGTCGTGGCCGGTCCGGTCACCGAGATCTACACGCACGGCGGCGCGGTGGACCTGGTCGCGGCGGGAGCGGTCCCGACCGGCACCCTGCGGGCCGGACAGGCGAGGATCGCGGTGCTCTCCGCGCTGCTGGCCACCACCGACCCCGAGGAGCGGATCCGGATCCTGCGCCAGGCACTGGCCCCGACCGGATCGGTCCTCTCCGCCGTCTGACGGAGGTCGCCGCTGTCGCGGTCCGGCCGAAGTCCGGCCGCCCGCGGGACCCCGCGCCGCCGACCAGCGGCGCGGGTGCGCGGGTGCGCGCGTCAGGCCTTGCCGAAGGCCGAGAGGATACGGTCCGCCGCCGAGGTCGCGGTGGTGGCGCCCGCACGGACCGAGGCCTCCAGCGCGGGGGCCAGTTCCCGGACCGCCGGATCGGCGCGCAGCCGCTCCAGGAGTTCCTCGCGGACCATCGACCAGGTCCACTCCACCTGCTGGTCCGCCCGCTTCGCGGCCAGCCGGCCTCCCGCGTCCAGCAGGGTGCGGTGCTGCTCCAGCCGGTTCCACACCTCGTCCAGGCCGGCCGACTCCCGTGCGCTGCACGTCAGGACGGGAGGGGTCCATGCCGCGTCGGCCGGGTGCATCAGCCGCAGGGCGCCGGCCAGTTCGCGGGCGGCGGCCTTCGCGTCCCGCTCGTGCGGGCCGTCGGCCTTGTTGACGGCCAGGACGTCGGCCAGCTCCAGCACGCCCTTCTTGATGCCCTGCAACTGGTCGCCCGTACGGGCCAGCGAGAGCAGCAGGAAGGAGTCGACCATCCCCGCGACGGTGGTCTCCGACTGCCCCACGCCGACCGTCTCGACGAGGACCACGTCGTAGCCCGCCGCCTCCATGACGATCATCGACTCCCGGGTCGCCCGGGCGACGCCGCCGAGGGTGCCCGCCGAGGGCGAGGGCCGGACGAAGGCCGCCGGATCCACGGCGAGGCGCTCCATCCTCGTCTTGTCACCGAGGATGGACCCGCCCGTGCGCTTCGACGAGGGGTCCACCGCGAGCACCGCCACCCGGTGGCCCAGGCCCGTGAGCATGGTGCCGAAGGCGTCGATGAAGGTGGACTTGCCGACGCCCGGCACACCGCTGATGCCGATCCGCCGGGCGCTGCCCGCGTGCGGCAGGAGCCGGGTCAGCAACTGCTGCGCCAGGGCGCGGTGGTCCGCCCGGGTGGACTCGACGAGGGTGATCGCCCGCGCGATGTGCGCGCGCTTCCCGTCGAGTACACCCTTGGCGTACACGTCGATGTCGATCCTCGGGGGCATGCCGGGGCGTCTCCCGCCTACAGCTCGTGGCCCAGGTCCGCGGCCAGCCGCGTCACCAGGTCGTGGGCGGCGTCGGGGATGACCGTGCCCGGCGGGAAGACCGCCGTCGCGCCCATCTCCAGCAGCGTCGGGACGTCGGCCGGCGGGATGACCCCGCCCACCACGATCATGATGTCCTCGCGGCCCTCCTCCGCCAACTGCTCGCGCAGCGCCGGTACGAGGGTCAGGTGGCCGGCCGCCAGCGACGAGACGCCCACCACGTGGACGTCCGCCTCGACGGCCTGGCGGGCCACCTCCGCCGGGGTCTGGAACAGCGGGCCGACGTCCACGTCGAAGCCCAGGTCGGCGAAGGCGGTCGCGATCACCTTCTGGCCGCGGTCGTGCCCGTCCTGGCCCATCTTGGCGACGAGGATGCGCGGACGACGGCCCTCCGCCTCCTCGAACCGGTCGACCAGGGCGCGGGTGCGCTCCACGGACGGGGACTCGCCTGCCTCGGTTCGGTACACACCGGAGATCGTACGGATCTGGCTCGCGTGCCGCCCGTACACCTGCTCCAACGCGTCCGAGATCTCACCGACCGTGGCCTTGGCGCGGGCCGCGTCCACCGCCAGGGCGAGCAGGTTGCCCTCCATGCCCTGGCCGGCCCCGCGTCCGGCCGCGTTCGTCAGCGCCCGCAGCGCGTCCTGGGTGACGGCCTCGTCGCGCTCCTCGCGGAGCCGGCGCAGCTTCGCGATCTGCTGCGAACGCACCGAGGAGTTGTCCACCTTGAGCACGTCGATGCGCTCGTCGTTCTCCACGCGGTACTTGTTCACGCCGATCACCGGCTGGCGGCCCGAGTCGATCCGGGCCTGCGTACGGGCCGCGGCCTCCTCCACGCGCAGCTTCGGGATGCCCGCGTCGATGGCCTGCGCCATGCCGCCCGCCGCCTCGACCTCCTCGATGTGCTGCCAGGCGCGCCGGGCGAGGTCGTAGGTGAGCTTCTCCACGTACGCGCTGCCGCCCCACGGGTCGATGGACCGGCAGGTCCCCGACTCCTGCTGGAGCAGCAGCTGGGTGTTGCGGGCGATGCGGGCGGAGAAGTCGGTCGGCAGGGCGAGGGCCTCGTCGAGGGCGTTGGTGTGCAGCGACTGGGTGTGCCCCTGCGTCGCCGCCATCGCCTCCACGCAGGTGCGCGTCACGTTGTTGAAGACGTCCTGCGCCGTCAGCGACCAGCCCGAGGTCTGCGAGTGGGTGCGCAGGGACAGCGACTTCGCGTTCTTCGGGTCGAACTGCTTGACCAGGCGCGCCCACAGGAGGCGGGCGGCGCGCAGCTTCGCGACCTCCATGAAGAAGTTCATGCCGATCGCCCAGAAGAACGACAGGCGCGGCGCGAAGGCGTCCACGTCCAGCCCGACGGCCTGCCCGGCGCGCAGGTACTCCACCCCGTCGGCCAGGGTGTACGCCAGCTCCAGGTCGGCCGTGGCCCCGGCCTCCTGGATGTGGTAGCCGGAGATGGAGATCGAGTTGTACCGGGGCATCTTCTGCGAGGTGAAGGAGAAGATGTCGGAGATGATCCGCATCGAGGGCTTGGGCGGGTAGATGTAGGTGTTGCGGACCATGAACTCCTTGAGGATGTCGTTCTGGATGGTCCCGGCGAGCTTGTCGGGGGAGACGCCCTGCTCCTCCGCCGCCACGATGTACAGGGCGAGGACCGGCAGTACCGCGCCGTTCATCGTCATCGAAACCGACATCTTGTCCAGCGGGATCCCGTCGAACAGCTGCCGCATGTCGTAGATCGAGTCGATCGCCACGCCCGCCATGCCGACGTCGCCGGTCACGCGCGGGTGGTCGCTGTCGTAGCCCCGGTGCGTCGGCAGGTCGAAGGCCACGGACAGGCCCTTCTGGCCGGACGCGAGGTTGCGCCGGTAGAAGGCGTTGGACTCCTCGGCGGTGGAGAAGCCGGCGTACTGCCGGATCGTCCACGGCTGGTTGACGTACATCGTCGGGTACGGACCGCGCAGGTACGGGGCCACACCCGGGTAGGTCGCCAGGAAGTCCAGGCCCTCCAGGTCGCGCCCGGTGTACAGCGGCTGCACGCCGATGCCCTCGGGCGTCTCCCACAGCAGGTCGCCGGGGGCGGTCCCGGTGGCCTCCTTGACCGCCGCGCGCCACTGGTCCTCGGACCCGGCGGCGGCGTCGCCGCCCAGGGCGAGCTCGGAGAAATCGGGGATTTCGGTGCCGCTCAAGACGCGACTCCCATCCGGTCGAGTACGGAGGACAGCACGGACACCGCGTCGCAGCCGGCGAAGACGTACGCGTCCGCGGCCGCCGCGGCGGTGCCGGGCCGGCCCGCGAGGTAGACGGTCGTGGCGCCCGCCGAGCGCAGGGCCGCGGCCACCGCCTCGGCCTGCTCCTCGTACAGCGCGTCGCTGGAGCACAGCACGGCCATGCCGTCCGCGCCGCTCGCGGCGTACGCCTCGGCGGCCGTCAGCGGGGTCACGGACACCGGGTCGTGGACCGGTTCGACGCCGCCCGCCTGGAACAGGTTCGAGGCGAAGGTGGCCCGCGCGGTGTGCGCGGCCGCCGGACCCAGCGCGGCGAGGAAGATCCGCGGCCGGGCCCCGGTCGCCGCCAGGTGCGCGTCGCTGCGGGCGCGCAGTGCCTCGAAGGCCTCGTCCCGGCGTACGCGCGGCAGGCCGCCGACGGGCCGCCGCGGCGCGGGCTCGCGTACGACCGGCTTCTCGGACAGCAGCGGGAACTCGCTGACGCCGGTGACCGGTTCGCGGCGCTCGGCCAGCTGCCGCGAGCGCTCCGCCCAGGTGGCGGCGAGGCGCTCGGCGACCATGCCGGAGCGCAGGGCGGCGGCCTGGCCGCCGGCCCTCTCCACGGTCCGGAAGAACTCCCAGGCGGCCTCGGCGAGTTCGGCGGTGAGCCGCTCGACGTAGTACGAGCCGCCGGCCGGGTCGATCACGCGGGCCAGGTGGGACTCCTCCAGCAGGATGGTGGAGGTGTTGCGGGCGATGCGGCGTGCGAAGGCGTCGGGCAGGCCCAGCTCGTGGTCGAAGGGGAGCACGGTGACCGAGTCGGCGCCGCCCACGCCCGCTGCCACACAGGCCACGGTGGTGCGCAGCATGTTCACCCACGGGTCGCGGCGGGTCATCATCACGGGGGAGGTCACGACGTGCTGCCGTTGGGCGCCCGCCTCCGGCGCCCCGCAGGCCTCGGCGACCCGGGCCCACAGCCGGCGCGCGGCGCGCAGCTTGGCGATGGTGAGGAACTGGTCCGCGGTGGCGGAGTAGCGGAACTCCAGCTGGCCGAGGGCGGCCGCCACATCCAGCCCGGCGCCGGTCAGAGCACGCAGATAGGCCACGCCGGTGGCCAGGGACAGCCCCAGCTCCTCCGCGGCCGAGCCGCCGGCCTCGTGGTACGGCAGTGCGTCCACGGTCAGGGCGCGTACCCCGGGCCAGCCCGCGGCGCTCTCCCGGGCCAGTCCGGCGGCCTCGTCGAGGTCCAGCGCCTCGCCCGTACGGGCCTCGTGGCCCAGCGGGTCGGCTCCGAGGGAGGCCCGGGCGGCCTCGGGGGCCACCCCGCGTTCCGCGTACAGCCGCAGCAACGCGCGGCCGGCGTCGGCGTATTCGGCGCCCGCCTCGATGGAGACGGGCGCGAGGTCGAGGAGGACCCCGTCCAGGGCGCGGGGGAGCGCCTCGACCGGGAGGCCGTCGCGGCCCAGGGTCAGCCAGAGGGAGGTGACCCCGTTCTCCAGATCGGTGAGGACGGCCTCGTTCACCCGTACGGGATCGCTGCCGAGGTGGCGCTGGCGCACGTCCCAGCCGTCGGCGGCGTTCCCCTCGGGCCTGCCTCCGCGGACGAAGGGGGCGAAGCCGGGGAAGCCGGTGTCGGCGGCCGTCTCGGGCGCGGTGTACAGCGGGCGGGTGGTGAGCCCGTCCTGGAGCTTCGTGGACAGAGCGTCTTCCGCTGCCTCGCCGGATACTTCCTTGCCCGACTTGCGCAGCACGCCTTCAACCAGGCGCTGCCACTGCTCATGCGTCGCGTCAGGGAACTCGGCGGCCAAGGAGAGCCCGTCGTCAGGCAGGACCGTCATGGCTCGAATGCTAGGGGGCGCCCCTGAGCACGCCTATAACCACAGGGTGTGATCTCCCCCTCTCACGTGAGGTGGGAGGGGTCTCGAAAGAGCGCCCGCCCCGCCGAGCGGCACCGTCGCCGCCGCGCCGGGTGCACGGCAGGGGCCGCCGCGGGACGCGCGCGCCGCTTGCGTTGCGGGGCGGTGGGGCGGTGGGCTGCGGGGCTGCGGGCTGCGGGCTGCGGGCTGCGGGCTGCGGGCTGCGGGGCGGTGGGACGGCGGAGCGGCGGGGCCGTGCGTGGCGGGCGCGTTGCGGGGCCATGAAATCCGGCCACGCTTTCCGGCCGCCGAAGACGCGGCGGCGTCCGGCACCGGATCGCGGGAAAGCCCAGGTCATACGGGGTGGAGCGGGTCCGCGCCGGGCCGCTCCCGGGGCCGGTCCGAGGCCCCTGGAAGGGGGTTGACCGCCGCCGGGGGCGCTGACACGCTCCGGGACATGTCCGCGACCGAAGTCCTCGTCCCGCGGCTCCTCACCCCCGGCCCCTGTACCGCGCCGGGCGAGTGTCCGGGCCGCTGTCCGGCCCCCCGCCGCCGAGCCTGAGCTCCGCCGCACCGCTCCGGCACCGCACCGCTCCGGTGCCCGGCGCGGCCGGCGCCGGCCGCGGCCGGGGCCCGCCGCCCCCGCCGCCGGGTCGTCCGGCCGGCCGGACGGCCGGTGAGCACCCGCTCCCGACGGCCACCCCGCCCGCGCGCCGCCCGCGCCCGTACGGCTCCCCATGCGGCTCCGCGACCCACCCGCCGTACCCGGCCGGGCCCACGCGTCCGTACCGCGGCACGCCCCGCCCCTGCCGGCACCCCTCCATGTCCTCGGCCGCGGACCCGACAGGTCCGCGCCCTCCACCAGGGAGTCCTCATGGCAACCGCCACCACGGCCACCACCGTCACCAGGATCGGCGGCCGCATCGGCGCCGAGATCGGCGGCGTCCGCCTCGGCGCGGACCTGGACGACGCAACCGTCGCCGAGATCCGGGCCGCCCTCCTGGCCCACAAGGTCGTCTTCTTCCGGGGCCAGGACCACCTCGACGAGGCCGGCCACGAGGCCTTCGCCGAACTGCTCGGCGCGCCCGTCGCACACCCCACCGTGCCGTCCGCCGACGGCCGTTACGCCCTCGGCATCGACTCCCACCACGGCGCCCGCGCCAACCAGTGGCACACCGACGTCACCTTCGTCCCCGCCTACCCCGCCTTCTCCATCCTGCGCGCCGTCACCATCCCCCCGTACGGCGGCGACACCCTGTGGGCCAACACCGCCACCGCCTACACCCAGCTGCCCGAACCGCTGCGCGCCCTCGCCGACGGGCTGCGCGCCGTCCACTCCAACGCGTACGACTACGCCGCCCTGCGGCCCGACGCCCTCTCCGAGGCCCTCGCCCAGTACCGCGAGGTGTTCACCTCCACCACCTTCCTCACCGAGCACCCGGTGGTCCGCGTCCACCCCGAGACCGGGGAACGCGCCCTGCTGCTCGGCAACTTCGTCCAGCGGATCAGCGGCCTCACCGGCCGCGACTCCCGCGCCCTCCTGGACCTCTTCCAGGACCACATCCAGAGCCCGGAGAACACCGTGCGGTGGCGGTGGCGGACCGGCGACGTCGCGATCTGGGACAACCGCGCCACCCAGCACTACGGCGTGGACGACTCCGACGAGCACGAGCGCACCCTGCGCCGCGTCACCGTCGACGGCGACGTCCCGGTGGGCCCCGACGGCCGGCCCTCCCGGCTGATCAGCCCCGAGGCCGTGCCCGACCCGTCGTTCGGCATCCCGTCCGGCGCCTCCACCGCACCGGCCGCCGCCTGACGTCCCGCCGCGCCCCTGCCATCCGTACGCCCCCGTAAGGAGCCCCCGTGCCCCAGCTGCTCGCCCTCACCGGCAGTCCCTCCGTCAACTCCCGCACCGCCGTCGTCGCCGACCACGTACTGCGCCGGCTGTCCCACGCCGGCTTCGAGACCGCCCACCTGGCCGTGCGCGAGCTGCCCGCCGCCGACCTGCTCGCCGCCCGCCGGGGCGAGCCCGAGATCCGCCGGGCGCTCGAAGCCGTCGCCGCGGCGGACGGCCTGGTCATCGCGACCCCCGTCTACAAGGCCTCGTACACCGGTCTGCTCAAGGCCTTCCTCGACCTGCTGCCGCAGGACGGCCTGGCCGGCAAAACGGTTCTCCCGCTCGTCACCGGCGGGAGCCTCGCCCACATCCTGACCATCGACTACGCCCTGCGCCCCGTCCTCGCCGCGCTCGGCGCCCGGCACGTCACCGCCGGCCGGTTCGTCCTCGACTCCTCCGTCGAGCGCGGCGCGGGCCCGGACCGGCTGCGGCCCGAGGCGGAGCTGGACCTGTTCCAGGCCGTCGACGAGTTCGCCGAGGCCCTGCGCCCCGGCGCCGCGGCCGTCACCTCCGGCGCCGCGGGCCCGCTCGCCGCCACGCCGCTCGCCGCCGCCCCGTAACCCGTACCCCGCCTCCCGCGGCCCGCACCGACAAGGACCCGTCATGCCCGCAGCCCTCTCCCCGACCACCCCTTCCCGACGCCAGTTCCTCACCCTGCTCGGCATCTCGGCGGCCGCGGTGAGCTGCGGCACGGCCACCGGCGGCCCCGGCCGGCAGGTCAAGACCCTCAAGTACCAGGGGGCGGTCGGCACGGTCACCCTGCCCGAACTGGCGGCGGACCTCGGCCACTTCGGCGACGTCACCCTGGAGTGGGTCGGCAACACGATCAGCGGCCCGCAGGACATCCAGTCCGCCGCCACCGGCCAGACCCACTTCGGCAGCGCCTTCAACGGCGCCGTCATCAAACTGGCCTCCAGCAAGGCCCCGATCAAGGCCGTCATCTCCTCGTACGGCTCCGACCAGCACTCCTTCGGCGGCTACTACGTGCTGGAGGGCAGCCCCATCCGCTCCGCCCGGGACCTGATCGGCAAGAAGGTCGGTATGAACACCCTGGGCGCCCACTACCAGGCGCTCCTCGACATCTACCTGAGCCGCAGCGGCCTCTCCGAGGCGGAGGCCGGCAAGGTCGAGCCGCTCGTGGTGCCGCCCGTCAACATCGAGCAGTCACTGCGCCAGAAGCAGATCGAGGTGGGCGTACTCACCGGCGTCCTGCGCGACAAGGCCCTCGCGACCGGCGGCATCCGCCCGCTGTTCACCGATGTCGAGCTCCTCGGCCCGTTCAGCGCCGGCACGTACGTGATGACCGAGCGCTTCATCAAGCAGAACCCGGACACCGTACGCACCTTCGTGACCGGGGTCGCCAAGGCCATCGACTGGTCCCGCACCACCCCGCGCGAGCAGGTCATCGCCCGGATGGCGGAGATCGTCCGGAAGCGCGGTCGCAACGAGGACACCGCCGCCCTCCAGTACTGGCACTCCTACGGGGTGGCCGAGCCGGCCGGCCGGATCTCCGACAAGGAGTTCGAGCTCTGGCTGGACTGGCTGGGCGAGCGCGGCGAGATCAAGCGGGGGCAGCTCAAGGCCGCCGACCTCTACACCAACGAGTTCAACGGCCACGGGAAGGGCTGACCGGCATGGCGAAGATCGTGTTCGACGCGGTGACCAAGACCTTCCCGACGAAGGACCGCGGACGGAAGGAGCAGTTCACCGCTCTCGACCGCATCGACCTGGAGATCGAACCGGGGGAGTTCGTGGTCGTCGTGGGGCCGAGCGGCTGCGGCAAGTCCACGCTCCTCGACCTCCTCGGCGGCCTGACCCGGCCGACCTCGGGGCGGATCCTGCTCGACGGCGAGCCGGTCACCGGGCCCGGGCTGGACCGGGGCATCGTCTTCCAGCAGTACGCGCTGCTGCCGTGGCGCACCGCCCTCGGCAACGTCGAGTTCGGCCTGGAGGCGACGGGCGTGCCCAGGCGGCAGCGCGCCGGGCGGGCGCGGGAGTTCCTGGACCTCGTCGGCCTGACCGGCTTCGAGGACCGCCACCCGCACGAGCTCTCCGGTGGCATGCGCCAGCGGGTCGCCATCGCGCGGTCACTGGCCTACGACCCGGACGTCCTGCTCATGGACGAGCCGTTCGCCGCGCTGGACGCGCAGACCCGCGAGTCCCTCCAGGACGAGCTGCGCCGCATCTGGCAGAGCACCGGCAAGACCGTCGTCTTCATCACGCACGGCATCGAGGAGGCCGTCTACCTCGGGCAGAAGGTCGCCGTCATGACCTCCCGCCCCGGACGGGTCAAGGAGGTGGTCCCGGTGTCCCTCAACGCCCGGGGCACCGGCCTCCAGGGCGAGGACCTGCGCTCCAGCCCGGAGTTCGCCCGCTACCGCCACGAGATCTGGACCCTGCTCCACGACGAGGTGGCCCGCGCCCAGCAACTGGAGAAGGAGGAGGCCTCCGTATGACCACCGACACCACACCCGCCCCCGCACCCCCCCCCCCACCCCCCCCCCCCCCCCCGGCCACCCGGACGGCCGGCCGCGAGACGCCCCCCCCCACCGC
>NZ_JBHXRU010000110.1:0-19425 GCF_042716255.1 Streptomyces sp. NPDC058662
GGCCGAATCCAACTCGGCCAGGGGTAAGTGAACTGGCCAGCTTCTGTCAAGGAGTAGTCATGGCAGACCAATTCCGGGAGACGACCGTGCGCGTCGCCGGTGTCGATCACCGGGTCCGGACGAAGGTGGAGGGCCGGATCCGCACCGTGGCGCAGCTCGAATCCGCTCATACCAAGGCAGTCAAGGTGAAGCTCGCGCAGCTGCGCGGGGCCAACCTTCCCGCTTACCGGGCTGCGGTTGTTGCCGCTGAGGCGGCCTCGGAGCGGGTGGGGAAACGGTGGATGGAAGAGCAGGGCGCGGTTCGGGCGCGGGCGATCCTCCGGCGGGCCGAGCGCGGGACGTTTGTGTCCCACGCGTCCCCGTGGGCGGCGGCCCTCCGCCCGACACCCAAGTTCCGCTTCCCGGGCGAGGTTCCCGCCTGCCTTGTGGAGATCGAGGCCAACCGCTACGCGACGCCCGACGCGGCTCGGCAGCTGACACTGAGCGCCGGACGGCCCTGAAGCGTGCACACGGCCGGGGGCGGCTGGCCGCCCCTGGCCTGGAGGGCAGGTGCCCCGCTCCGGTAGGACCCTGCGCCTGGCTGTCAACACGCGCGGGGTCCAGCGTGCGGGGTGCGCGCCGGCGGCCGCCCGCCGGCCCTGAGTGGGTCACCTACTGCGTGCGGGTGGTCTGCAGGCCCCGGGGCGGGCGCGCGGCGGCCGCATCCCGCTGACCGATCCTGCTTGCTGTCGGGAGCATTCTGCTGCGCGGACCTCTCGCAGTGTGGCGGCGAGGTGGGGCCGTCCCGGCCCACGAATCTGACGTTGCGTCAGGTTTGAGGCGCGATCGGAACCTTCAGCGTGGAATCGCTCGACATCCGTGATGAATGACGCTTATAGTTGTCTCGATGGTCGGGGGTGGCATCCGATCGCTTCCAGCCGCTGCGCGAGCTGCCCAAACTGGCTCCGCGCCGGCGGTCGGCCAGCGGCCCGGCACCGCTGCACCGGGCGAAGGTCGCCGGGAGCGTGGCCCTGATCGAGTGACCGCCCTCCTTGCGAAGTGATGAGTTGTGTGTATAGTTGTCTTGTGGGTCGGCAGTGGCAGCCGACCTCCCCTGGAACCACGCAACTCGGAGGCACTTCATGAGCATGCAGACCCTCAGCACGTCCCGACTCGACGCCGTCGTGGCCGAGGGGACCGGACACGGCTTCGCCCGGATCCGCCTCTCCGACGGCCACGCGATCACCCTCAAGGTGCAGCCCGGCGCCCCCCTCGCGGAGGAGGTCCTTCTCGCTCCACCGTCCAGACCGTTCTGGAGCCGGGCACGGTCGTGCGTACCCCCCGCTACGACGAGGGCAAGAACACCGGCGAGCGCCGGGCCATCGTTGTCGGCCTCTGGAACGAGAACGACCCGAAGGCTGGATACAAGGTGTGGTTCTACACGCTCGGCGCACCCTCGTTCGCGCCGAGGACCCTCGGATTCGCGTTCGTCGGCGAGCCCACCGTGGTGGGCACGGTCGACGACATGTCCGAGCGCACGCTGATCCGCCTCCACCGGTGGCTGCGGGACCTCGACCAGTTCTCCAAGGCGCGGTACCGGATCCAGAAGGCGGGCGTTCGCAAGCGCGCGATCCGCCTGGGCCAGTAGGCCCGATGCCGGGGGCGGCCCCACCGCCCCCGGCCCTCCCCCTAGCTGGTCGGCCGTGGCAGCCGACCGGCACCGACAACACACCCCACGCCCAAGGAGCCCCGTCATGGCCCGTACCACCTTCGTCGCCTCCACCGGCTGCACCCGCACTAGCGAAACCCGCCACTACACCCACGCGGTCACCGTCGATCGCCGCGAGGGCGAGGGCCGCATCGTGCACACCTGGTCGATGTCCGCGGCCAACGTCGCCAAGGCGGCCCGGACCGCCGAGCGCGCGGGCTGGAAGAACATCGCGGTCGAGGAAGTCACCGTCCAGGCCAAGCCGGTCCGCACTCGTCAGACGACCCCCGCCCGGACGCCCGCCGAGGCGCGGCCGGCCCCGGCCGAGGAGCGCGCGCCGCTCGCCCTGTACTCCGTCCGCCCGGCGGCGGGCGGGGGCTTCGACGTCGTCAACAATTCCGGCCTGGTCGTGTCGGGCGACTGGCAGAGCGAGGCCAGCGCCCAGGAGCGCGCCGAGTTCCTGAACGCCCAGGAGAACCGCAAGCGTGCCGAGGACGCCCTGACCGAGCCGCAGCGGCGGGCGTACGCCGTCGTCAAGCGCGACGGCGCGATCGGCGCCGGATACGGGCACAACCTCACCGCCGTCCGGAGCCTGCACGCCGCAGGCCTCGTCAAGCTCACCGAGTACGGCCCCGGCTCCTGGAACGCCGTCCACGTTCCGCCGCCCGCCGTCGGCCCGGCCGAGGCCCCTCCGGCGGCCGGTACGGGCGTACTGCCCCAGGACGCCGAACACCCGGCGGCCGCCGCCGCGGTGACCGCCCTGTCCGGACAGCCGCTCGCCGACGTCACCGGCCCCGACGACCTCGGCGAGGTGGCCGGCTACTGGGTCCGGCCGGACGGCACCAGCGGCCGCCTGGCCGTCGGCTGGGTCGAGGGCGGCAGGCTGACCACCAGCGCCGACGGGCGGCCGCCCCTGGCCGCGCTGAACGTCGCGAAGGAGCTGTTCGAGCGCACCGACGGCTGGCTCGTCGAACCCGGTGACCACTCGTACTTGCTCGTCTGCCACGTGCCGACCCTGGACGCCGCAGCCGCGCAGGGCGCCGCCGCCGAGCAGGCCCGGGGCGCGATCACCGACACCTGGACCATCACCCACACCGGCCTGCCCGAGGGCCGCACCTTCCTGCGGGTCGAGGCCCCCGACTCCGACGCGGCCTTCGCGGCCGCCCTGGCCACCCGCGGCGGCCGCCTGGTCCAGCAGGCGGGACACCGGCTCGGCGCGCGGCGTCTGCGCGAAGCGGACCTGGTCCGCACCGTCGGCGAGCGGGTCCGGCACGTGGCCAGCGGCCAGACCGGCACCGTCGAGGCGGTGGACGTACGGATGGCCGGCGCCCGGGCGTACCGGGACGGCGTAACCGTCGCCGTTGACGGCCGGTCCCGCAAGACCGCGCGCTCCCTGGAGTGGGAGCCCCTTTTGGCGGCCGAGGACCCAGAGGCTGCCTGCTGACGGCCCCCGCCCGGCCCCACGGGCCGGGCGGTCTCCTTCCCCTACGCCGCCATCGCGCGTCCGGGGTGCCGCGCCGAGGCGGCGCGCTGCCAAGGGCCATCCGCAACATCCCCGGTGTCGTGTGCGGATTTCTGTGAGGAACCACAGCGGGACTCTCTTGCGATGTGACGAATGGCGAGTATAGTTGTCTTCTGGTCGACGGTGGCAGTCGGTCGCACCGGACACACATCCTCGGACCCTTCGGAGAGACATGATCATCAGCACGCCGCTCCCCAACGCCCTGCACGCAGCTGCCCGTGCCCGCGCCATCGCCGGTATCGCCCGACGCAGGAGCGTGTTCCACCCGGCCGAGGAAGCGCTGACCACGGTCGCCGAACTCCTCGACGACGTCGCGCTGGCCTTCGAGACCGACCTCCCCCCAATCCTGGACGGTGTCGTCATCACCAACACGATCCCCTTCGACGCCTCCCTGCTCCTCTCCATCGCCGAAGACGTCATCGCCCACAACAAGGCGACCGGGCTCCCCGATTGCCTCGGCCAGTACGTCACCAGCGCCGTGTTCGGCACCCTCGAACTGCCCCGGCTCCTGCACCCCGTCAGCGCCCAGCTCGCTTCACGGGAGATCCACCTGCGCGTTGCCCTCCAGCTGCTTCACGAGCGCCGCCTGACGGGAGCCGGTGAGCGGCCGGAGGCGACGGCGTTCTACCTGGAAGCCGCATTCAAGCTCCACGTGAATTGGGCCCGCCTCGCGGCCGCCGTCGCCGTGGACAACGCCCGCCCCTGCAACCGGCCGACCGTCGCTCAGTAGGGCATCGCGCGACGCGAAGCGCCCCGCGCCCCGGCGTCCAGCCTTGTTCCGGGCCGGACGCCGGACCCTGGGCCACCTCGGCGGGGCCCAGGCCCCCCTCCACGCCTGCAGGCGCCCGGACTGTACCGCCTCGCGGATGGCCGCGAGGTTTGATCACCACCGCAAGGAGGTTGAGATGAACGAGGTCGTCTACGAGAAGTGCGCCAAGTGCCACTTCTTCATTGAAGAGACCGATGCCTCCGACGTTGCTGACGGTTGCGCGCCCTACATCCACCTCGACCGGGGTGATGCAGCAGACGAAGCGATCACCGGCTCGCATGACGCTGAGTCGTCTGGTGAGCGGGCGACGCTGGCCCACTGGCAGGAGTGCGGGCCCGAGGAGATGCGTAAGCGCTTTCACGGTGGGCGTCTCATGGGCGAGGCCCTCGATGCCCTCGCTCCAGGCGTAGTGCGGGCCAACGACCCCAACCGCAGCCGCTCCCGAAGGTGATGAACGGCGCCACAGAGTAGGTGGCGGTTCGAAGGTGCGCACCTGGGTTACCGAAACCCTCGGTCGTCGCCTTCGGGGCGGCATTGAGCCGCATCTCTGATCCGACCAATCGACCCTGCCGGGCGGCAGTGGCAGCCGCCCGGCGCCGAACTCACCACCCCGAACCGCGAGGAGATCCATGGACATGAACACCCGCCGCCGGCTGCTGGAGGGGATCCGGCGCGCCCACCAGGCCGACGCCGCGTACACCGCCGCCGACCGGGCCCGCGCCAGGGCGGCCAAGGCCGCCGCTGCCGCGCACACCCGCAGCACCCGCGACCCGCAGGACGACGCCGACGAGCTGGCGGCCGCGCATGCAGCGCATGCCGGTCTCGTCCACCGCGAGCAGGAGGCCCGAGCCAAGGTCCGCCGGACCTTCACCGCCGCCCGCGCGGCCAACCGCCGGGATCACAGCACGCGCCAGCCAGCACGCCGCTCTGCGAGACCTCACCGCGACCCTGCCTGAAGCCGTGATTAACCGACTTTTGGGGATCAGCATCTCTTCCGTTGACCGATGGAAGGCCGGCGGCCAGTGGGCTGCTTATGCGGCCGAGGTGGCCCGCCGAGGGACCACATCGCGCAAGTAGCTGATCCATTACTCGTCGATTGCGGGCCTGCTAAGGCTGTTTCGTTCGGATCTTGTCGGCCGAGCCCGTGTTGCGCATCTGGCGTTGCATCCAGGCTCGACACACGAAGCGTTCAACGCCGTACTCTGCGGGTCGTCCCACACCTTGCAGGAATTCGTGAATACCCTCGGTCTCGTCGCGAGCGGACCACGAACCCTGGTTCCAGCCACGTGGAGGACCCCCATGGGCCTGTATGTATTGCAAGGGAAGGATGACCCCTCCAGCACGGCGGCGGGGCTCGTAGCCGGAGGGTACGCAATCGACCCGCTTGTTCAGGCGGTCAATGACCTGGGGGGCCAGGCGCATGTCCTTCTGCTCACTACCGGATCCTACGATCTGTTCGGAGTGGTGGAGCTGCCGCACCATGAAGCTGCGATCGCCCTCCGCCTCTCGCAAGGTAGCTTGGGTCGAGATCTCGACCTAACGCCGGCCGTGCCGGTCTCTTCGTGGGCCGAAGTCATTGGGGAAATCGGAAAGATCACACTTCCTGTATGGGTTCCTCAGGACAGCAGTAGCTCGCAGGGGTCAGCGACTTCCACCAGCGACTCCGATGCTTAGCCCCGGAGACCGCGCATGGATCGTCCAACAGCGAGTAGAGCGGTTGCAGAGAGAGAACCCACTGCCTGTTACACCGACCTTCGTCCCGTCCACAGCTGACGTCATCGCCGCGAACTATCCAGCCCCGAACCCGGAGCAGTGGAAAGCTGAACTTGGGGCCTATCTGGACCCTACAAAGGCACCCCCTCCATCACCCAGCTTGATTCCACCATGGCCGCCACAATCAATCACGCAACCCGCCTCTCCGTCTGGCATGAGTTTTAATCTTCCGAAAGAGGCCACCGGCTGGAAGAACTACGAGGGATATAATCCATCGGGCGATATTCAGAAGCAGATGTTGGACGGGATCGGAGACGCAGTAGGCGAAGGCCTGACGGCTCTCTACACGGCATCGGGTTACCTCAACTGGGTGAAGACCGCACAGTATCCGTCATTTTGGGGTCCCATTCACGGCCTGGCAGATGTTGAGCACATGCTCAATGCTACGTATCACGCATACATGCAGGCGAGATTCCTGCCTCCCCGCACGAAACAAATCGCTGCCGAAAACATCTCCAAGGCCATGCTCTGGGTGCGAGAACAACGAGCCTGGCAAGCATCCCGAACCGGAGGAACCCCGGTTGCCTTCTAGTCCGACTGGACTCAGAGCGATCCCACCTTTAGCTCAAGAAGACGCCGAATCGCCGTCCTGGTTTTCGACACTGGAAGCGCCTCCGGATACCATCCCGCTCGTCAGGACGCGCTCCAGTTCGTCAAAACTCGCATCGCATGCCCGGAGGAAAGCCGCGATCAACCGGCGCATATGGCCGAACGAGTCCCGACCGAGCCCCAAACGCCCGGCCACGAGCGGATCAATGTCCCTACCCTTGACCAATCGCTCGAAAAGGAAGAGGTCGAGCTGGCGGGGAAGCGCACGCGCAACTGGGGCATCACTCTTGAGCCTCCAGCAGAGTTCCGCCAACGAGCTAGCGTATTGCGGTGGTTCGGGAAGGAATGCACCAATAGCCTCGGTGCGAATCTCGGGCGCAACCTTTGCAGCAGCGAGTACGCCAGCCATATATTTGTCTACGGCGTCCGAGATTTTCCTCATCTCGTGCATGGGGATAGCGCCTTCCGCCAGGCGCTCAGAAACAAGACCCTCCCAGTCGCTGCGATTAACAGTGACGGCAGTGGAAGCAGCTGCCACGAGTTTCAGAGTGAGGATGCTGACACTTTCAGCTGCCAGCCACCTGACGACTCGGGCTTCATCGTCCTGAATTCGCGGGGTCCAATGTTGACCAATACCCTGCAGCAGATCAATCAGCTGCTTAATGGCCAAGAAGGGTTCGAGGAACAGCACTTCCCCGCGGAGGAATTTGAAGGCCCGATCCAGTGCCGCTTCTCCGCGGCACAAGTCGCGGATCTCTCGCTCAAGGTGAAGGGCGCCAACGCCATGCGCTCCGAGATCTGTCAGTCTTCCGACGGCGTTGCCCTCGCGGCGCTCGAAGTCCTCAAGACTCTGCGCAGTTACGTCAAGGCTGCGACCGAGGTGCCTGATGCGGCCAGTGATACCCCTGGCCATCGTGAGCTCTGCGGCATCGGCACCGACAAGCTCGCGGAGCCCGCGAAGCCAGACGATGCGATCAAGCGGCTTCTCGGTGTTTTTGCCCGTGCCGGATTTCACTTCCCCGATGTATTTTACCTGGGAAAGGTGAGGCGTGAAGTCAAAGGCGAAGAGGTCGAGGTCGGTCACCACAAGCGGCTCTTGATAATGCCGCTCAAGATTGACTCCATACCGCGAATAGAACCCCTCCCAAAACCAGAGCTGGGCAACCCGCGCTTCCAGTAGTTCGCCGGCCTGAGGTGCCTTGGGCGCCGCAGGCCTGCTACCGCCCGAACGGGCTCTCGTGCCTGACTGCACGCTGGACCTCCTTCCTCAGTTCAAGAATCGCGGAGGTCGTGATCTCGTCACTGGCCGCGTCGTCCGTCAGCTTGGAGCGGTCTTCCTCCGGAGTGACGAACAGCCCGGGGGCGTTTTCCACCTTAAGAGAGGAAGACCCTCCGGGAATGCTCCCGACACTCGCCTTGAGCCAGTCGAGACCATCACTGATGATCTCTTTCTTGATCAGCCTGAGGAAGGCCCGCCCGTTGGGGAGTTCCTCAACACGTACGACGCCGGCGGCTTCCAAAAGATGATAGTCGGTGCCGATATTGGTAGCAGGACCGACTGAGCCAGCATTGAGGAGCTTCGAGACGAGCACTACCGGATCATTGATCCGGCCTCTGCCCAGCATGGCCTTCTCACGCCCGAAGAGGATATGGGCGATGAAGAGCTTACGCAGGTGCAATGCCTCAGTAGTCGTCGATTGGTCGTCTTTGGTCTGCACAAGCGGGGAGAAGACGTATGTCTGCCGGAGCGACGTCCCGGAAGCGTTTGACTTCACCGTGCCGGTCTGAATCAATCCGACCTTACGGGCACTCTTAAGGATGCTGGCGTCCCCGCCGACCGAGTCAAGGGTGGATCCCGGTCGTGTTGTCGCCTGCTCGCAGATAGAGAGGAGGGCGTCACGCTCTCCCGGGGGAAGGTTGCGAAGGAATGAGGCAATCTGGACCTGACTGGTACCCCAAACGTGAGGGTTAAAGACTACTTCTTCGTTCAGATCGCTTGATCGAACTCGGCGGTTGATCGACGTTGCCAGGGAGAGTTCGAATCCTCGGAGGGCGGCGGCGTCCGAGATCCCTCGCTTCACGATTTGGTCAAGGTGTTGGGTCTTGGTGAGCGGTGCCCATGATGCGATCTCGATGCTGTGAAGAAGGGCCAGCTCTTCCTCGGACGGTTTCAGTGTGTCCAATACCCTGAAGGTCTGCTGAATTACCGTTCCGGAGACCCCGACGAACTCCTCGATACTCTTGACTGTCCCGTCGGATTCAACTTCGAAGTCGATCACACCTACTTGCTTTAGTTGCGGGAGAACCTGGAGCGTTAGGACAGCCTCAGGAATCCCAGCCAACCTTGCGAACTGTCGGATAGCCGCCCGGTTGGTAATCCTGCCGTATCCGTGCATGCGGGAAGCGAAGTCCATTGCCTGGCCGGCCAAGAGCAGCGTTGCAATATCAGCCCGGACGACGTTGTTCGTCACCAGGGGAGCCTGTTGCTGCAGAAACAGGACTGCCCGCCCCAACCGACGCTCCGTCGCGACAGAGTCATTCTGCCCAGCCGTCGTCACGACACCCGCCCCCTTACCCCTCAGCGTGGCTCATCATCCTAGAGCGCCGGGGCCGCCGCTCTCAGCTGTTTCTTCAGCACCCATCCGCCAGGCCCTGGGCCATCCCGGCCTCCGCGGCTGCTTCGCCCGCAGAGGCGCTCACGAGCCGTCAGACGCCCGCCCGAGCGGACTTCCACCCGCGGCTCCCACTGCGTGTCTCTGGGGGCATTGCGCAGCTTCTGATATCCGCCTCTACCAATAAGATCGCCGACGCCGCCCTGGAGTACCACCCCGTCTACGACGCGGTCATCCCCCGCCTGAGCTGCGTGTTCTGCGTGCTCGCTGGCCGGGACGTCCTGGTGCGCGCCGTACGGCTGTGCTGGGCCCTTGGCCTGGACCTGCCCGCCCGGTACGTCGCCCTGGAGGAGCACATCGGCCACAAGTTCCGGGAGAAGCTCAGCGTCGCCGAGATCGTCGCCGAGGCCGCCCGCGTCGAGGCGGAGGAAGGCCCTCTGGTGTGGGCGCGCGGGGATGCGCTGCGGCGCCACGTCGGCGAGGAAGCCGCGGCCGACTACCTCCGCCGGCTGGCCCTGGCGCTGGCTGCCTGACCGTCGGAGGGTGGTGCAGGCGCGGGACTGCGCCACCGACGGCGGGGCCGCCCCGCCGGACAAGGCCGTCCCGGACGTTCCGGGCGGCCGCGCCGGAGGGCTGCTGAGCTGCGGGATTTCGGCGATCTGGGGGCTGCACCTGCCATGGAAGTGATGAGTGTCGGGTATAGTTGTCTCATGGTCGGTGGTGGCAGCCGACCAACCCAACCGAACTCACACCCAGGAGAGTCATGACCCGATCGTCCTCCCCGAAGACCGGCTCCGTCCGCACCCGCGTCACGATCGACGGAATCCCCGCCTACCCCGCCGTCGTCGACCCGGCCGACCGCTGGAACGGCTTCGTCTCCCCATTCTTCACCCTCGACACCGTCCGCCTGCTCTCCGCCGAGACCCTCAAGGACGCCGCCAAGTACGGCTACGACTGCGCCGACACCATCCACGTCATCGACGGCGGCACGGACAGCAACGGCGCCCCGCGAGCGGTCGTCCTCCACATCCGCTGGATGTACCTCGAAGACGAGGGCCCGGCCCAAGTCACCTCCGTCATCAACCCTCGGGAGGAGGACGGCCTCTACGGCATCGGCGGCTGGGAGTGGACGTGGTCCATCTCCACCTGGGACTGCGAGTGCAGCAGCTGGTACTTCCACGAGACCGAGCCCTGCCCGAACTGCGGCGGCGAACGCCCCAGCCGCTTCGAGCTGGCTGCCTGAGCCGTGCCCATCAACACCGCGCCCCAGCCCTCCACCTGCCTGGTTCTCGACCCGGAGGGCCGTGGCACCGTCCTCCAGGTCACCTCCGTGCACAACCTCGACGGCGAGACCCTCGCCGAACGCCTCTACGAGGCCTACGCCATGACCACTGAGAGCAACGCGGAATTGCCCGAGGAGATCACCACCGAGACCCTCATGGCCGCGCTCGGCGAGCAGATCGCCAACTGCGCGGAGGGCTGGCACACCTGGGCCACTGAGCCGACGCAGCAGGCCTGGGACACCGTCCGGCCCTGGGCCGAACGGCAGGTCCGCCGCCTGTTCCCGGGCCTGACCTGGCGCGTCGAGCCGGACCGCCAGTTCCTGCCGCCCAACAGCTGAACCATCCCACCGGCGGGGCGGCGGACCCACAGCGGCCGCCGTCCCGCCTCGGCGCCCCCTGCCACACCGGCCCCGAAGCGCGACCGCGCGCCCGATGCGCTACGTCGCCGCTGCCCACCCCGGGCGGACCTCCGCACTCCCCCGCTGAACCCGAACCGGAGATCGCCGCCCATCTCCAGCTTCACCGGACCAACCGTCCGACTGATCAATATCGTTCTGAGTAGCCGTCCGGGGACACCGGACAGGAACAGGGAGGGACACGTGGATCGACACGAGAAGAAGCGGCTCCGCGACTACATCGGCGAGCATCTGAACATCTCCGGCACGCGCCTGACGGATGACGAGGCGATGTTCCTGGGCAACTTCCTCGACGAGTACGACAAGACCTACAGGGGACGCGTTGTCAGGCCCCACCCCAGGACCCGTGACGGCTGGGGCTCCGACGGGAAATACACAATGCGCGAGACGTTCACCTACACGTTCACCGACGACGTCGGCATCCGCGAGGACTACGAATACCAGGACGACGACGGGCTGAGGAGGACGTCAACGAAGGTGATCAAGGACGCCCGAGGGATCCTGAACTGGTTCAGAGAGCACCACAAGGCCAGGACCTAGCGGCCCAAACGCTGGGCGATGACGCCAGGAACCCGCTCCCCGCAACGGCGAACCACGCGCGGGTTCCGGCTTCGGCGCGCTCAGGAATCTGCGAACTGGCGCGCTTCACCCCGCAGCGGCGCCAAGGCGCCCACCAAGGACAGCCCTGCCGGCCCGCGACCTCTACACAGGCAGCTATCACCTCCTGTGTCGGCAGGCAGCCGAGCGCCTCGCCGGCGCCACCGGAGGCGTCGTCGTCCTCTCCGCGCAGCACGGCTTCGTCACGCTCGACGAGCCGCTCTTCCCGTACGACCTGCGTAAGGGCCAGCCCGGCTCCGCCACCACCGAGCTGCTCGCCGGCCAGGCGGCCCAGCTCGGCATCCTGCCCGGCCCGCGGCCGGTCGTCGCCCTCGGCGCGGCCGCGCCTACGTCCAGGCCGTCACGCAGCTGCGCCCGGACACCCTGCAGCCGCTCGCCGGGTGCCGAGGCATTGGGGAGCAGCGCGCCCGCCTTGCCCGGCTGGCGCGAGCCGAGCAGCCGCTCGAAGTGCTCCGCCAGCTGACCACCACGGCCGCGCCGACGGCCTGAAAGCCGACAACCGACTGGCCTCGCCCAATTCAGGGCGGGGCCAGTTCTGCGTAGCGGGAGCGGCGAACTCGGGTGGTCTGAGCAGCGAAAACAGGTCCGAGGACTTCCCGAATGTGATGAGTGAATGCTATAGTTGTCTTGTGGTCGACGGTGGCAGTCGACCGAAACCGGAAACCCACACACCCTGGAGAACCGCATGCCCCTGGACTTCACCCACCCGCACGAATTCAGCTGCTTCGGCACCCTCCACCCCGACCACCTCGTGGCGTGGTCCTTCGGGGACCCCCACATCGAGTGGGAGCTCACCGGCCTCTTCTCCGGCCCCGGCGCCTACTCCACCGTTCCGCTCGACGCCGAGACGGACATGCACTACCACCCCGGCGACCAGGGCGCCCCCAACACCGTGGCGCAGCACCTCGCCGCCCGCTACGGCTTCGACGGCCTCGACGTCCGGGGCCCTGTCCACTTCACCGGCCCGAGCGGCGAGACCGACCACGCCCTGGGCATCGCTCCGGACGCCTTCGACGTCCTCTACGCGCGGGTCAAGGACATCTGCGCAGACCTCGGCGTCCGCACCTGGTGCAAGCTCCACCCCGGCGACACCGTCAGCGTCCGCTACACAGACCTGGAACGCGGCGACGTCTACTGGTTCCTGAACACCCCCCACCGCTTTCAGGGCTTCAGGGATTTCCCCGCCGACAGCAAGACGCTGGAGTTCATCCCGGACGCCCGCGTCCTGGTCTGTGACGACGAGTTCGAGGTGACCGCCTACGGCACCTACGAGTGCCGCGCGGACCGCGCGCCCGCCGGGTACTGGCAGCGCACCGGCAACCAGCTCCTCAGCGCCTGACCCGCCCCTCCCCCGGCCCGGCGCCGGGGGAGGGGTTCCCAGCCGACGGCCGGCCGGTACCGCCGGCCCTCCACACCCCCCAGGAGGAACGATGCACACCACCCTTCAGCAGTGCCAGGACGCACTCGAAGCCGCCCAGGACCAGGCACAGGGCCTGACCCGAACCCTCACCGCCACCCTCGCCCACATGCACCCGCATGCCGCCTACCTGGTGCTGCGCCGCGACGCCCGCTCCGGCGAACTCCACCTCGACAGCCTCCGCACCGCCGCCGGCGGCACGCAGTGCGACTTCGACGACCTGGCCCGGCTCCCCGAGGTCACCAACCCTGAACTGCGGACGGCCTGGGGCAGGACCGACCCGCGCGACCCTTTGGCCCTGCTTCAGGTCCTACGCGACCTCGACCGCCTCGGCACCCCGTTCGGCCGGCTCCCCGACGCCGCCCAGGAGCAGGCCGACCCGTACGAGGACACGGCGGCCCTGCTGTGCCTCGTGGTCAACGCCGACGCGCCCGAGCCCGAGGGCCACGACCGGGAAGTGACCGCGCGCCTCGCCCTGACCGTGACCGAGGAGGTCACCTACGAGTTCACCACCGAGGTCCAGCTCCCCGCGTACATCGCCAACAACCCGAGCGCCCTCCACGGCTACCTCGCCGACAACGAGGACCTCTGGCTCGACGACCTCGACCCCGTCAGTGGCGTCACCATCAACGAGCGCAGCCTGGACGACGTCGCACTCACCCTCGCCGCCTAGACCTCCCACGACCGCACACGGGCGCTGAGGGCGCCCAGGAAGGCACGAAGCACATGCCGGAGTACAGCATCAGCTGGAACGTCGAGATCGACGCCGACACGCCCGTACACGCCGCCTTCGCGGCGCTGGCTCTCCAGTGCGACCCCACGTCCTGGGCCACGGTCTTCACCGTCCACACGGACGACGGTGACGTGGTCGTCGACCTCAACCCCCACCAGCCGGGCCCGCCGCGACTGAGCGGCCCCTGGACGCTGACCGCATAGCCCCCGCACCTCTTCGCGCCCCGGCACGGCCCCCAGCTGCGCCGGGGCGCAGTCGTGCCCGGCCGCAGGACATCTCGCCGGCCGTGGGGGCAGCCGGGCGTTCCCTCCAGGCCTGTGGACGCGGCCGGCGCGCCGCCGGCCCGGCCGGGGAGCCTCCACCGCGGTCGGCTCCGGCCCGCCGCCGGCCGCTTCGACGCCGGCGCCCTGGGGCTCAGGACGGGCCGGCGGCGTGCGCGCGAACTCCGCCGGCGGCCCTCGGGCATGCCGCTGAACAGGGGAAATAGAGGCCTGCGACGTTCCTGAAGTGACGTGTAGTTGGTATAGTTGAATCGTAGGTCGGCGGTGGCAGTCGACCCGCACCGAAAACCAACTCCCAGGAAAGGGGACCCCCATGCCCACCCTCCTTCAGGACGGCTACGCCCTGCGGGTCGAGCCCACCGGCGGATTCAGCCTGCTCGACTGGGACGCCGACACCTGCCCGCAGGACGCGCTCGGCGCCGACCAGGTCCGTTCCGTCGACCTGACCACCCAGCTGATCATGTGGACCGACGAGCTGGCCGTCCCTCACGGCCTCCCCGCCAACGCCCCCGCGCGCCAGCTCCTCCGCGCCTACCAGGCCAACCCCAACCCCGTCTGCGGCGTGGCCGTCTTCACCGGATCCACGCGCGGCGGAGCGCTGCTCGGCCTCACCGAGGACCAGGCGCTCATGCTCGTCGACCGCTACTTCAGCCGTCACCGCGACGTCCCCCGGCCGCGCCGCTAAGCGCAGGTCACCCCGGGCCCCGGAACCGAATTCCGGGGCCCTCGAATTCGACGAAAGGAAAACCCGTGAAATACACCATCATCGGAGACTGGTACGAAGTCTGGGATCTCGCCGATTCGTTCGCGGTCGTCGCCGAGGGAGCGGATTTCGAGGAGGCCAAGGCGAACGCGGCCGCCGCCGTGCTGGAAACCTTCCCGTGGCGCGCCGAGGAGGACGGCGAGACCCCCGAGACCCTCTGGGGAGGCGACAACGGCGCCTACGTCGTCGCCGCCTTCCTCGGAGACCTGGGCGCCCAGGCGGTCGACGCCGCGAGCTTCCGGCTGATCGCATGACCGCCACCGAGACGCAGACGTACACCGTCATCGGCCTGACCCTCGACGTCGACCGCACGGAGCTGCTCATTGTGGCCGTGGTCGCGGGCACCTTCGCCGACCAAGTCGAGCTGCTGGCCACCAGCGAGGAGGACTTCACCCGGTGGGCGGAGGAGTTCAACGCCCCCGACCCGGACACCGCCGCGGACCTGGCCTACGCGTTCTGCCGCGACTTCGGCTACGCCGAGGAAGACACCGCCGGGGAGTACCTCCAGCGGGTCCTGGCCGAGGCGGGCATCGAAGCCACCAGGGGCGCACACCCGGGCTCTGTCTGCTCCTGGATCGCCGTCCCCACCCCCGACGGCGGCGAGGTCCTGCTCACCGGCCAGGACAGGCACGAGGCCGAGGTGGACTACCCGCTGACGGATCACGCCGGTTGGCTCGCCTGCGTCTACGACGAGGACGGCGTCGAGTTCACCGTCCTGTACGACTCTCACACCCCCGACCTGGCCGCCGACACTGCCGCCGCCGTCGCGGCCGTACGCGCCAGCGTCACGACCGGCTAGACGCCCTCCCACCCTGCGCCCCCACCGTGGCCCCTGCCGCACGGTGGGGGCGCACTCGTGTTCCGGTCGGCAGGTGTACCGGGCAGCCCGTGGCGGACTCCCTCCCGCACCCTCCGCGCCGGCCGCGGCATGCTCCAGCCACGCCGGCCACGGCCACGGGAGAAGCACCGGCGGCGCCTACGCCGCCGGCGGAAGACGGGCGGGTGCCAATTCACCCAGGTGGGCGGGCTGATGAGGATACCAAAAGTGATTCACGTGTGTTATAGTTGTCTTGTTGGTCGGCGGTGGCGGTCGATCACAAACCGAATCCACGCACAGCCGTGAGGAGACACTCATGTCCGACACCCTGCTCCGCACCCTCGACCTCGTCGAGCCCGGCGACCTGGTCCTCTACCACGGCAGCAAGCCCGAGCACCACGGTTTCTACCTGGCCCGGCTGTGCGACTGCTTCTACTGCGGACGTGCGGACCACCTCGGGAGCGCCGACACCCGCTACCACCTCACCGACCCGTTCGCCGAGGACCCGGACGCCTGCGTGGTGCACCACGTGCGCCGCGCGTCCATCACCCGGTCGGCCGCCAACGCCTGACCCTCCCTCGGGGCGCAGCCACCCGGCTGCGCCCCGCCCCGGGCGGCGGGGAGTGGCACCCCGCCGCCGCCGAGAACACCGCTCACGAAAGGGCAGCCCATGACCGACAAGACCCTCATCGACGGCACCGCCAACCCGGACAGCCTGGGCCCCGACGCGATGCGCTGGACCCCCGAGCCGGAGCGGCCGGCCGTTTCCGTGGCCGACCTCTTCGGAGAGGTCATCCACGGGTACAGCCGAGCCGAAGCCCTTGCCGACGGAGTCCTGGTCGCCGTCGGCGACGACATCGCCCGCGAGGCCGGGTTCGGGGTCCCGGTGGCGCTCACCGCGGCCGCGTGGGCCGACTGCGTCGCCTGGACCGACGAGGACAACCGGCAGACCTACCAGGACGAGTCGGGCCGCCTCTGGGACGTGCTCTGGATGACCCACTACGCCATCCGGCGCTCCGACGGCGGGCCGTCCTGCACAGTCGAGCTCTACCGGGTCCCGCGCGACGGAGAGAGCCACGAGAGCGAGCAGACATGGCTGCTCGTCACATGTGGGCCTGGCGACGACAGGGAGCCCGTGATCACCATCTCCCTGCCCGACGAGGACTGACCGCCGGACAGCAGCGCCCCACCCCTTCCCGGCTAGGGGTGGGGCGCTGTGTGTTCGCAGCCCTTCTCACGGGCGGACATTCCCCGGAAAAGAGCCATGCCGCCTCCCCAGAAGTGGTGAATGTGAGTTATAGTTGTCTTGTTGGTCGGTGGTGGCAGCCGACCAGGGAACCGGAAACAGACCGAGAGGAACCGGCATGGCAATCACGTCGTACAACCAGACCCCGTACGAGATCCAGCGCGCCGCCGCGCTGTTTATGGGCTTCCTCGATGCGGCGGGGGACGGTTGTCACGTGCTCGTCGTCGCGGCATCGGCGAATGGTGACTCCCTCGGGATGGCCGTGCCGTTTCACAGCAAGGGCGAGACGACCGACCTGGACCCGGACGACGCCCTTGAGGCGATGAAGATCCTCACCCTCGCGGCGTCCGTCGGCGGGGGCGCGGTGATGCGCACGAACTTCGCCGACGAGACCTCCCGGGTGCGCGGCTGGAAGCTCGTCGAGTTCTACGCCAAGCCGCTCAACGCCGCCGAAATCTTCAACGCGTACTGCATGGACGCGAGGACGGGTGAGGTGATCGCTCCGGAGTTGGGCGTGGAGTACGTGGCTGCGCCTCGTCTGAGGGTCTGATCTGGGGCTCTGGGTGCGGGCGGAGCGGCCCGCACCCAGATGCGCAGGCCGGGCCCGGGGCGCGGCCCTGCGCCGTCCACTCGGCCCTGCATGGGCTGCGCGGCCGGCCCGGCTGGCAGCGGCGAGTTGACCCGCTTACGGGCAGCCGGCCTGGTCAGATTCGGTTGCCGATGAGCCGGATGCCTGGACGGGAGGTGCGGTCCGGTGACCTGGGGGATCCCATTCGTGGGCTCCCCTTGTGGCGTGTGCCGACCAAACATAATGCATCCCCTTGAAATGCATTCACAGAGAATGCATAATGGTGGTGGGTGATGCACCGCCGCACGGTGGTCGACCCGGATTCGGGCATAGACCGAGAGGAATCGTCATGCACGTCATCAAGCTCCCGCACCACTGCTCGTGGCTCGCCTCCGACCTCATGAGCGACATCTTCGACGCGGTGGAGGACGGTGGTTGTCACACGCTGGCGATGTCCGCAGACGGCCCCGGGGGACGCCTGGCCGTCGCGGTGACGTTCGACAAAGAAGGCAAGGAGGTTGGCGTAGACCCCGAAGGCATCGAAGACATCATGTTCCTCCTGCGTCTCGCTGTCGTTGTGGGCGGTGAGGCCGTGATTCGGACGGGTTCTGCCGACGGCACGGCCCGAGTGTTCGGCTGGCGGATCCTCGACTTTGACACCGTGCCGCTCCCCGCCTCTCAGCTGGCCGTCACTTACCGTCAATTCGCCCCTGTCACCGGGGAGGCAGGGGCGGGGGTGGAGTACGTCGAGGCTCCCGCACTGGAAGCCTGAGAGGGCGATGAGGCGGGCGGGACGACAGTTTCGGACCCCACGGGCGGTGTCGGGGGGCAGGCGGATCGGCGGCGCGCACCTCTGCGGATCCGCCAGCTCGGCAAGAAGGACCCACACACGCGATGATGAATGTGTGGTATAGTTGTCTTGTTGGTCGGGGTGGCAACCGGCTGACACCGAAAACTCACCCCTGCGAGAGATGGAGTCGCCATGACCATCATGCCGTCCGCCCTGCTCATCACCCCCGAGGCTGACATCGTCCCGGTCGACCTGCCCGCCGACAGCGGGGACCGGCTGGCCGTCATGTACTCCGTGATCCGCTGCCGGAATGTGGACGTGGTGGCGCTGACCGACCAGCTGGACATGTGGCTGGATGACGAGGGCCTTTACTCCCAGCCGGTCAACCCGGTGGCAACGGCGCTCGCGCGGCGCTTCGGCCGGACTTACCAGAGTTACCACGGCCCCGTCCTGCTGACCGGAGGAGCGGACGAAGAGGGCGAGACCGTGCCGCTCAGCAAGGACAAGGTGCTCGCTCTGCTGGCGAGCCTCACAGACCTCTGACAGAACCCCTGCGGGGAGCAGCCGGAAGGCTGCTCCCCGGCATCACCGGACAGGAAACGAAGGCCATGGCGAAGCGTAGGAACATTCCGAAGAAGTGGCGATGCAAGTCCTGCCGGAGTGGGCGGTACGTCGTCCCCCCCTGGTACTTCGAAGGAGTGAGTGATCCGAACCACGGCTACATCTGCAACCGGTGCGGCCATTTGCAGACGGCGCGTGAGATCGGCGTGTAGCCACTGCGAGAAGTAGGTTAGTGGCGGGGTGTTTTGACGATGTGATAGCCGAGTGAGGGAGGCCCGGAAGGGCCTCCTTTTTCTTTTCCGGGGTGTCCTCATATTAGGTTTCCATTTCCTGACGTATCATCAGATTCAGAGAGTGTGACGGTCCGTCCGTGATGCACTCCGGAGATATCGGAACGGATCACCAACGGCGGAGTATGGCAAATTTCAAGGTCCTTGAATTCGGCCGTAAGGCCGCCCAAGAATTCAGGCACACACGCTCCCCGTGAATCCGGACGCCCGTGAGGGCGTCCACCCCGGACACGGCGCCCGGAAGGGCGCTGAAACCCCCTCAGCAAAACACACCATCACCCCCGCACCCGAACACCCCCACCCCACCCCCGGACACCCGCACACGCCCCCTCTCACCCCCACGCCCCGACAGGGGCCCACACCCCCACCCAACCACCACCAACCCCCCAATCAGGCACCACACATGACACCAAACCCCAGACCCTAGCCACACCCCCACAACGAAACACCCCCACACACCCCAAGCCTCGAAGGGGCCCACACCCCCACCCCACCCGCCGGCAGGCGGGTCCCACCCCACAACCAACACCCCATCAATTCCCGCAACGCGGGAATCCAAAAAGCCTGAAAAGGCTTTCAAAACCCACTATTAGGAATTGCCGAAAGGCAATTTAAACCCGCCCAACAAAACCCCCGAAGGGGGTTGACCGGAACCACCACGAATTCCCCGAAGGGGAATTCGTGCGGAATTCCGCCGAAAGGCGGAATTCGAAAGGGGCATTTATGCCCC
>NZ_JBHXRU010000111.1:0-19031 GCF_042716255.1 Streptomyces sp. NPDC058662
CCTATAGACGTCATTCGTGTTGGGATTAGGTCTCGTGGGCTCGGTTAGTTGTATATGAGACTGGCCCGGGCCGCCGTGCCGCCCGGCACCGCCCTCGCGTTCACCGGTGAGAACCACGAGGGCATCACCCGGGCGGCACTGCCCTGGGAGCCGGCCACCCTGGCCGCGATGGCCGACGCCCGCGACGGGGCGGTCAACGCCAATGACCGCGGCGGGTACTTCCTCCTCGGCCCGCTGCACTGCGACAACGCCGACTACCTCGCCCCCCGCTACGCCCCGCGCTATCCCCGCGGCCGGGACGAGGCCACCACCGAGCTCCTCGCCTGCATCCGTACCTCCGTCGCCCGCTTCCGGGCCGCGGTCAGAGCGGCCGACGGCCTCGTCGACGCGGACGGCAGGATCCGGCCCGACCAGAGCGACCTGTCCTCCCCCTGCGTATGGAAGGAGAAGCCCGACCGCGCCAAGTGCGACGTCCTGGAACAGCTCGGCCGCGGCTGGCACCAGATCCAGGACTTCTACGCGCACTCCAACTGGACGGACCGGCCCCCGCCCGGTCCGGTCGGCCTCGCCGATCCTCCTGGACTGGCACGTACCGACGTCGCCCCCTTCCTCGACATCCGCCGCTACAGCACCCTGCGGGACGCCGACTGGACGAAGGACGCACGTGCCCGCATCCCCGTCGACCTCACGACCGGCTGCTATCCCGACTTCGACTCCACCGGAGTCAAGGCCGAGGACTGCGCCGACCGGGTCAGTCACAACCAGGGCCTGAACAAGGACACCGCCGGGTCACGCCGCTCGAAGAACGGCGACAACTTCGACCGCGCCGTCTCCGGGGCCACCGCCGAGATCAAGCGGCAGTGGAACGACTTCAAGGCCGAGCTGCTCACGGCCTATCCGGACCACCGTCGCGGCGAGCGGATGATCTGCGCCCTGGTCCACGACGACCCGCAGGCCCACTGCACCTGAACACGGTCGCGCCCACCGCCGGCCACCGCCGGGTGGGCCGCCGCCGGAGGTGCGATGCTGGAACGAGTGGAGGGCCGGCGGTTGGACTGTCGGGCCGGCCCGTCAGCAAAGGAGAACGACGTGCCTGGTCTTCTTCGAGGCATCGCGCGCACCGCGGTGGTCGCCGGTACGGCGACGGCGGTCTCCAACCGCGTCTCCCGGCGCCAAGCGGGCCGGTGGGCCGCACAGGAGGAACCCGCCGCGCGGCAGGACGCTCCGCCCCCGCAGCAGTACGCCGCACCCGCACCCGCACCGGCGCCGGCCGCCGCCGCGCCGCTGGCGGACGACATGAGCAACAAGATCGACCAGCTGAAGGAACTCGGCGCGCTGAAGGAGCAGGGAATCCTGACGGAGGCGGAGTTCGCGGAGCAGAAGAGCCGCCTCCTCGGCACCTGACCCCCGGCGCCGGCCGGTCCCCGCGGCAATCCGGTCGCAGCGATCCGGTGCGGCCGCACTACTGCGGGGGCCGGCCGTTCTCGGCGGCTTCCTCCGCGTCGATCGAGGCGAGCAGGGCCTGCACGGGGATGCGGCCGCTCGCCACCATCTGTGCGCCGCCGCGGCGCAGGGCCCGGGCGAACGGAGCGGCCCACCGGTTCTCGTAGACCAGGATCGCGGCGGCGTTGCCCGGCTGGAGGGCGTTGCCCGCCTCGTCGAGGTCCTCCTGGTCGAGCAGCTCGGAGGACGCTCCCTCGAAGACGGACAGGCCGAACGAGTCCGCTCCGTCGTCCAGGGCCGACAGCTCCAGAGCGGTGACCGTCCCGTCGGCGTCCTTCTTGACGAAGCGGAAATCGAGGAGGTGGATGATCCCCCGGTCCACCAGGTCGATCAGCAGGGGGAACGCCTCACCCGTCATGCGGTTCCCGGGGAACTCGACCACCAGATAGTCGACGGGGCCCATGTCTTCGATCTCGTCGCTCATGAGAGCACTCCTCGCGTATGGCTCCACGGCCCGGCAAGGCGGGCCGGGGACATGCACCGGTGGCCGGACTCGGCTCCATTGCAGCATCCGCCGCAGGGCCCCGCACCTCCACACTCCCCGGCCTCCGCGCCCGCCGGCGGGGTCTCAGCCGGTGAGCTGGTAGAGGCTTCTGCCCACGAGCCACAGGCCCAGGAGGAGGCTGAGGACGACGATCGCCTGCTCCTTGTGCCGTTCGAGCGACGCGCGCATGCCCAGCAGGGCGCGTTGGGCCCGTTGCGGCGAGAACACCATGAACAGCTCCATCCCCAGCAGGGTGGAGGTGGCCAGGAGGCAGAAGGCCATGAGGGCCAGGAAGGACCCGCCGTGGGAGAGGTCGGCCTGGACGACGGTGGCGGCCGCGGCGGCGACCATCCCCCAGGGCTGGAGGAGTACGGCGAGGGCCGCCGCCGACCATCCGGTGACGTCGTCCATCCGGGACGAGACCGAGGTCCCGGCGGACGCCGCGGCTTCGTCCCCGGCGGGGGAGTCGGCCGTCGCGGTGGTGCGCCGGCCCCTGCGCCGCCGGTGCTCGCTGTAGACGACCAGGCCGAAACCGATCACCAGCGTCGCCACGAGCGCCGCGATCGAGGGCGGGGAGCGGGGCGGGGGCGGCTGCCCGCCCGTGAAGAGGAGGACGATCGCGATGACGGCCACCAGGCACGCCAGCCAGGCCAGGATGAACGCCAGGCCCTTGCGCACCCCGCGGGGCGCGGACACCACCAGTACGAAGGCCATGACGGGCAGCGGGAACAGTGTCACCGCCAACCCGATGAGGAGCAGGTCGAGCGCCATGGCGGCGCACCCCTTCGGGAAGCGGGCGTCAGGCGGCGCCCGCGGTGTGGTCGAGCTCGGCGTCGAGGGCGAGGGCGGCGGTGATCAGGGCGAGGTGGGTGAAGGCCTGGGGGAAGTTGCCGAGCTGCTCCCCGGTCAGGCCGACCTCTTCGGCGAAGAGCCCCACGTGGTTGGCGTAGGTGAGCATCTTGTCGAAGGAGTAGCGGGCCTGTTGGAGGCGGCCGGCCCGGGCGAGGGCGTAGACGTACAGGAAGCTGCACAGGGAGAAGGTGCCCTCGGAGCCCTCCAGGCCGTCCGGTGAGGCCTCCGGGTCGTAGCGGTAGACCAGGCTGTCGGAGACGAGTTCGCCGTCCATGGCGTCGAGGGTGGACAGCCAGCGCGGATCCTTGGGGGCGATGAAGCCGACCATCGGCATGAGCAGCAGGGAGGCGTCCAGGACCGTGTTGTCGTACTCCTGCACGAACGCCTGGCGCCTGTCGCTCCAGCCGAGGGTCATGATCTGCTCCAGGATCGCGTCCCGGGCCGCTGTCCAGCGGGCCAGGTCGGCGGGGCGGGCCGTGGCCGTGGCCTGGCGGACGCCGCGGTCGAGGGCGACCCAGCACATGAGGCGGCTGTAGGTGAAGTCCTTCTGCCCGCCCCGGGTTTCCCAGATGCCCTCGTCGGGGCGGTCCCAGTGGTCGCAGAGCCAGTCCAGCAGGGCGGCGCACCGCTGCCAGTCGTCGTAGCCGATGACGTTGCTGACCTGCCCCGTCTGGGCGAGGGCGTAGACGGCCTCGCCGTAGATGTCCATCTGCAGCTGGTCCGCTGCGCCGTTGCCCGAACGGACCGGCGCGGAGCCGCGCCACCCCTCCATGTGGTCGAGGACCTCCTCGGTCAGGTACGGGTCGCCGTCGACCCGGTACATGATCTGGAGGGGTTCGCCGTTGGGAGCGCCGCCGTCCCTCAGCCTCCGGAGCAGCCAGCCCCGGAAGGCGCCGGCCTCCTCGGTGAAGCCGAGGTCGCGCATGGCGCGGACCGAGAGGGAGGCGTCGCGGACCCACGTGTACCGGTAGTCCCAGTTGCGCTCCCCGCCCACCTGCTCGGGCAGGCCCATCGTGGCGGCGGCGATCGGCGCGCCGGTCGGCGCGTACGTCATCAGCTTGATGGTGATCGCGGAGCGGTTGACCATCTGCTGCCAGCGGCCGCGGTAGGTACAGCCTGCGATCCATGCGTGCCAGAAGTCGCGCACGGCGTCGAACTCCGCCACCACGTCGTCCGCGCCCAGGGGCGGCGGGGGAGCGTCGTCGGCGTCGCACACGGTCAGCAGGACGGCCGCGCGTTCGCCCTCGGCCAGTGTCACGTCCGCCCGGACGTCCCTCCCGTCGGCCTCCAGCGCGACCGGCCCCACCGCTTGCAGGTGCGCGGTGATGCCGGGCCCGTCGAAGCGGGCCGTGACCCCGTCGAAGGCCAGGTCGTGCGGCGCCCGGCCGTAGTCGAAGCGGGGGCGGCACTCAAGGCCGAAGCGCGCGGTGCCGCGTACCCCGCGCATGACCCGCACCACCTGGTGCCGGTCCGTGACGGTGCGGGGATCGCGGACGGGCATGAAGTCGATCACCTCGCCGACGCCCTCGGGGGTGAGGAAGCGCGTCACGAGGACGGCCGTGTCGGCCAGGTAGAGCTGCTGGGTGACGACCTCGGGGCTGCCCGCCCCCGCGTCGTCGGGGCCCGCGCCGGGCGGCGCGTCCGCGGTGATCGCGAAGTAGCCGCCGCGGTCGTCGTCGAGCAGGTTGGCGAAGATGCTGGGCGAGTCGAAGCGGGGTGAGCAGAACCAGTTGAGCACGCCCTCGGACGAGACGAGGGCACACGTCTGGAGGTCCCCGATCAGGCCGTGCTCGGCGATCGGCGGGTAGGGGCGCATCGGCCCTCCACAGGGAGATAGAGGCTGCCCGGGCAGCCGGTGCTGGGTCGGTCCTCAGGAACTGAGGACCTTGACCTTGGCCCGCTCGTACTCGGCCGCAGTGATGTCGCCGCGGTTCTTGAGCTCGGCGAGCTTCGCCAGGGATTCGGCCTGATCGGCGGGTCCGGCGCTCTCGCGCACGTAGGAGCGGAAGGCCTGCTCCTGCTGCTGGGCCCGGCGGAGCTCGCGTTCGCCCATCCCGCGCCCGCGGGCGATGAGGTAGACGAACACGCCCAGGAACGGCAGCACGATGACGAAGACGGTCCAGCCGGCCTTGCCCCAGCCGCTCAGGCCGTCGTCACGGAAGATGTCGCCGATGACGCGGAAGAGCAGCATGAACCAGAGCACCCACAGGAAGA
The DNA here is from genome assembly GCF_042716255.1 of Streptomyces sp. NPDC058662. NCBI lineage: Bacteria > Bacillati > Actinomycetota > Actinomycetes > Kitasatosporales > Streptomycetaceae > Streptomyces > Streptomyces sp. NPDC058662. Next base: position 5,054 of record NZ_JBHXRU010000111.1, read on the forward strand.
TGAGCATCATGGTCCAGAACATGTTCAGCAGGGGGTAGTCGTAGTCCTCTGCCAGGTTGAGCAGCGCGCGGTGCATCGCCCGGTCTCCTGTCGGTCGTAGCTGGTTCGGCGGGCCCCGAGCGTCATGCGGGCACCGGAGCGAAGGGGTACAGCTCGTCGCCGCCCGGTTGGACGACGCCGTAGGTGCTCTCCGGTACCTCGTTCCAGGCGCCGGGCAGATCGCCGAGGGGCTCGGAGACGATGAGGCGGGTCTCGTCGGAGATCTCCTGGAGGAACGCCATGTCCGGGTGCAGCCGGCGCAGCGCGTCCACCTTGCTGCTGTAGAACAGCGAGCGGGACGCGTGGCCGCTGGAGTAGCGGAAGCCCCAGACGCGTACGCCGTCAGTCACGGCGAGCGTCATCTGCAGCGGGAACTCCACCCCGTGCTCGCGCCCGACGCGCTCGACCACTCCGGCCATCCTGGCGACGGCGGCCGGCGGGTCCTCGTCGAGGCCGAAGGTGAGGGCCAGGTAGAACATCACTTCGGAGTCCGTCGTCCCCCCGATGTCGGCGTACAGGGCGGGATCGACGAGCAGGGTGAGGTCCCGGCGCATCAGGTGGAAGCCGGCGATCGCGCCGTTGTGCATGAACATCCACCGGCCGTGGCGGAACGGGTGGCAGTTCGACTGCTGCACGGCGGTCCCCGTCGACGCCCGTATGTGCGCGAAGAACAGGGGGGAGCGGACATGGTCCGCCATCTCCCGCAGATTGCGGTTGTTCCAGGCGGGACCGACGTCTCTGAGGAGCGCCGGGGACTCGATGCCGTCCGTGTACCAGCCGACCCCGAAACCGTCGCCGTTCGTGGTCTCCACTCCCAGCTTGGAGTGCAGGCTCTGGTCGATCAGCGAGTGAGCCGGCTTGTACAGGATGGTGTCGAGCAGCATGGGCGTCCCCGAGTACGCGAGCCATCGGCACATGCGTGATCACCTGCGTTTCTGCAGCATCGCGGGAACTGGTCCGTCCCGCGCTCGCCCCCGGGACGCGGCCCTCGAAGAGCTCGCTCTCACCGGACCTCTCATTCTCGGGTCCGCGCCCGAGGAGCGCCACGCGGGCGGGAACCGGGTTCGGGACGGCGGCGCGGGACGCCCGAGCGGCCCCGCGACCGCGGGGCACCCGCCGGCCACGGGGGCCTGCGGGTGCGCGGTCCACCGGGAGGGAGGAGTCTGGACAGTGCAGGAGCGGCGCCGGCGACGGCGCGTCGCGACAGGTGAGGAGTGGCTCGTGGATGTTTCAGGAGACAACCGGCCGGCCCGCCGAGCCAGGTCCGGGGTGCGGACGGCCACCCTGCTGTGCGCGGCCGCCGCACTCGTCGCCGCAGTGATCCCCGCCTCCGCGCAGCCCCGGGCCGTACCGGCCCCGGCGCCGGACCCCATCGTGGTCGTCGACTGCTTCGCCGAGGCGCAGGTGCGCCCCGACGAGTACCTGCTGGCCTGCGGCGACGGGAACAACCGGCTGGTCGAGCTCCGCTGGAGCAGCTGGGGGCCGGAGACCGCGACGGCCACCGGTACCGACATGGTGAACGACTGCAGCCCCAACTGCGCGGCCGGCCGCTTTCGCGCCTACCCGGTGACGGTGACCCTGAGCGCCCCGGAGTCCTGGCCGGACCAGCCGGGCACCGAGCGCTACACGATGATCCGGCTGGTGTACACGGACACCGCGCCCGCGCCGGTGGCGAAGGACGTGTCGTACAAGCTGGTGTACTGACCGCCGCTCGGGGGCCGGGCGCGCGAGGAGGCTGCCGTGGGCTCCCGACACCGCTTCCACCTGGACCAGGACGGCCATTCGGTCACCGTCCTGTGCGGTCGCCCCTCCCAGCCCGTCGAGGTGCTCGTCGACGGGCGGGTCGTCGCCCGCGTACAGGGCCACCGGACGGGGACGGTCACCATCGGGGGCGAGATCGCCGGGGACCGCCCGCGGCCCTTCGTCGTCCTGCTCGACCATCCCGACGAGGCGGGCGAGGTCCCGATCTGCGTGTTGGAGACGGAGGGCGTCCGCTACCTGATGCCCAGCGTGCCCCTCACGCGCGACGAGCGCCTGCGTCCGGGCCGCACGCCGCCGGCCCGGACGCCGGGCGAGCTCCTCGCACGCCTGCTCGCCCGGCACCGGGCCCGTGCCCGCGGTCGCGGCGACTGAGACGGCACCCGGCGGCCGCTGACCGCCCGGGGCCGCGGCCCCGGAGCCACCGCCCCGGGGCCGCGCGGCCGCCTCCGTCGCGATCAGGCCAGGTCGAACCGGTCGAGGTTCATGACCTTGTCCCACGCCGCCACGAAGTCCCGCACGAAGGGCTCCGCCGCGTCCCGGGACGCGTAGACCTCGCAGAGGGCGCGGAGCTGGGAGTGCGAACCGAAGACGAGGTCCACGGCGGTCGCGGTCCACTTGGTCTCGCCCGTGGCGCGGTCCCGACCCTCGAACACGTTCTCGGCCGACTCCGACGCCTTCCACTGCGTCCCCATGTCGAGCAGGTTGACGAAGAAGTCGTTGGTGAGCGCCTGCGGTCGGTCGGTGAGGACCCCGTGCCGGGACTGACCGAAGCCGGTGTCCAGGACCCGCATACCGCCGACCAGGACCGTCATCTCGGGTGCGGACAGGGTGAGCAGGTTGGCCCGGTCCAGCAGCAGTGTCTCCGGCGGCAGCTTCTCCCCGGCCCGCAGGTAGTTGCGGAACCCGTCCGCCCGGGGTTCGAGGACGGCGAACGTCTCCACGTCGGTCTGCTCCTGCGAGGCGTCCGTACGTCCCGGCGCGAACGGGACCGTGACCTCGTGCCCGGCGTTCCTCGCGGCCCGCTCCACGGCCGCGCACCCGCCCAGGACGATCAGGTCGGCGAGCGACACCTTCTTCCCGCCGGTCTGGGAGCCATTGAAGTCCTGCCTGATCCCGTCCAGGACCCGTACCGCCTCCGCCACCTCCGGCAGGTCGTTGACCTCCCAGTCCTTCTGCGGCGCGAGGCGCAGCCGGGCCCCGTTGGCCCCGCCGCGCTTGTCGGTGCCCCGGAAGCTCGCGGCGGCCGCCCACGCCGTGGTGACCAGCTGGGAGACGGACAGCCCCGAGGCCAGCACCCGGTCCTTGAGGGCGCTGACGTCCGCGTCGGCCACCAGCTCGTGATCGACCTCGGGCACGGGGTCCTGCCACAGCTGCGGTTCGGGAATCCACGGCCCGAGATAGCGCGACAGGGGGCCCATGTCGCGGTGCAGCAGCTTGTACCAGGCTTTGGCGAACGCGACCGCGAGCTGGTCCGGGTTCTCGTGGAAGTTCCGCGCGATCGGCGCGTAGACCGGGTCCAGTTTCAGCGCGAGGTCCGTCGTCAGCATCATCGGGGCGTGCCGCCTCGACGGATCATGGGCGTCGGGCACCGTGTCCCGCGCCGCGGGATCCGTGGGGGTCCACTGCTTCGCGCCGGCCGGGCTGGTCGTCAGCTCCCAGTCGTACCGGAACAGGTTGTCCAGGTACCCGTTGTCCCACTTCGTCGGCTCGGAGGTCCACGCGCCCTCCAGCCCGCTGGTCAGCGCGTCGACGCCCGCGCCGCTGCCGTACGTGTTCCGCCAGCCGAGGCCCTGCTGCTCCACGGGGCAGGCCTCGGGCTCCGGGCCGATGTACTGGGGGTCGACCGCACCGTGGCACTTGCCGAAGGTGTGGCCGCCGATGATGAGCGCGGCCGTCTCCTCGTCGTTCATCGCCATGCGCCCGAACGTCTCGCGAATGTCCCGCGCGGCGGCGAGAGGATCCGGATTTCCGTTGGGGCCTTCCGGATTGACGTAGATCAATCCCATCTGCACGGCACCGAATGGCCCGGTCAGATCCCTGTCGCCGCTGTACCGCTCGTCCCCGAGCCACGTGTCCTCGGGCCCCCAGAAGATTTCCTCCGGCTCCCAGATGTCCTCCCGGCCGAAACCGAAACCGAAGGTTTTGAACCCCATGGATTCCATGGCGCAGTTGCCGGCGAAGACCAGCAGGTCGGCCCAGGAGATCTTCCGGCCGTACTTCTGCTTGACCGGCCAGAGCAGACGGCGTGCCTTGTCGAGACTCGCGTTGTCCGGCCAGCTGTTGAGGGGGGCGAAACGCTGGGCACCGGAACCGCCGCCGCCGCGGCCGTCCTCGATGCGGTACGTCCCCGCCGCGTGCCAGCTCATCCTGATGAACAGCGGCCCGTAGTGGCCGTAGTCAGCGGGCCACCAGTCCTGCGAGGCCGTCATCACCTCGAAGACGTCCCGCTTGAGCGCGTCCACGTCCAGGGTCGCGAACTCCGCCGCGTAGTCGAAGTCCCCGCCCATGGGGTTGGACCGGGGCGAGTGCTGATGGAGGACCTGGAGGTCCAGCTGATTGGGCCACCAGTCCCGATTCGTCCGCGGACGGGTCGGCTCGGGAGTCGGGGAGGGGATTGCAGGGTTCTCGCTTTCGCTGCCGGACACGTCCGTCCTTCTTCCTGTCTCGGTGATCCCGCTACGGGCGACGCCGGAAATTCGAGCGCGTAAGGGCGTCGGCGTCCGTATGGTCGCGCACCGCGGACCGCACGGCCGAGAGAACACGCAGGGCATTGCCGCGCAACAAGGAGTCCTCGCCCGCTTCCCGCGACAGCCCGGACATGTTCGGGACACCCGCGGGGTAAACTCCTGCACATTCCCCGACCCCGAACAGGTGAGCCGAGATGAGTGACCTGCTGGAGCGCCTGCGCGGACGCGGCTGGCGCATGACCTCCCAGCGGCGGGTCGTCGCGGAGGCCCTCGGCGGGGAGCACGTGCACCTCACCGCGGACGAGGTGCACGCCCGCGCGGCGCAGGCGCTCCCCGAGATCTCCCGGGCGACGGTCTACAACACTCTGGGCGAACTCGTACTGCTCGGCGAGGTCGTGGAGCTGGCCGCCCACGGCCGGGCCAAGCGGTACGACCCCAACGCGCACCGCCCGCACCACCACCTGGTGTGCTCCGGGTGCGGCCTCATCCGCGACGTCCACCCGACCGGCGACCCGATGACCGGACTGGACGCGCGGGAGCGGTTCGGCTTCACGGTGTCCGAGGTCGAGGTCGTCTACCGCGGGCTGTGCCCGGCCTGCGCCTCCGGGCCGCCGCGGGAATGAGCCGGGCTCAGATCCCGGCGACCTTGGCGCTCGCCGACAGCTCGTAGACCAGGGTGACCGTCCGGCGGCCGCCGGGCGGGAGGGAGACGTCCCAGCGGACGATGCCCTCGTCGTCGACCTCGTGGGGCGCGGGGGAGCAGGCGTCCTCGCGCAGGCGCACCTCCACCGCCGAGACCTCGGAGACCGGGATCCGCTCCCGCAGGACGACCACCCGGTCGCCCCGCTCCCCGGGGGCGGAGAACCGGGACAGGTGCAGCCGGACCGTACGGGTGACCACGGTCCGCTGCATGACCCCGGTGGTGTCGCGGGTCTCCTGCGCCAGCCGGTCCACCCCGTGGTCGTCGCAGCTGCCGAAGGCGAGCTCGACGACGGCGCCGGGGGCGGTGAACTCCACCGTGCCGCGCCCGCTGAACCCGCTCCCGCGGACCAGGTCCACGGGTCCGGCGAGCAGCGCGTGGCCCGACCGGTTGTCGAACCGCACCGCTTGCGCGACATGCGGCGACAGCTCAGGCGTGCAGGCGTACTCGCTGGTCGCGGACGTGGTGAAGACGGAGAGCGGTACCCGGTGGGCGCGGCCGTCGCCGGGCACGGACACCGTCGCGGGGGATCTCAGCACCCGCGCCTCGCCGCCGTCGTCCACGCCGGGCAGACCCAGCACCGCGGCCGGGCCGAGGGACCCCGTCTCCTCCTCCCGGAGCTCGACGTCGACCGTGCGGCGCTCCTCCGCCGAGCGGTCCTGGAGCGCCAGCCGGTCCTCGCCCAGCCGGGGCGGATCGGCGGCCTGCCCCGAGCGCGCCGTCGACAGGGTCAGTCGTACGTCCGACCAGTCCTCCCCGGTGCGCTGCCAGACCATCGCGTCGGTCTCCAGGGTCAGGGTGTCCCCTCGAAGCACGGCGCGGTAGGCGGGCCGCCACAGCGCGCACGGCGTGAGGTGGCTCAGCCTCAGCTCGACCGGCCCGGCGGCCGCGGCCTCCACGGTCAGCTCGACGTGGGCCACCAGCTCCGCCGGCTCCTCCTCCGCGAGCCGCAGGGCCCGGCGCGTCTCGGCGAGTTCGACCGCGAGGGCGGTCAGCCGGGCCTCCGCGGTACGCAGTTGCTCTCCGTGCGTGTCGCGCTCACCGTCCACCCGGTCCAGTTCCCGCGCCCAGCGGGCCCGGTCGCTCTCCCCGGCGCCCGCGCCCTCCCCGATGTCCCGCAGCAGATCGGCGGTGAGGCGGTCGAGCAGGTCAAGGCGGGTACGCAGCCGATCGCGCCGCCACACCAGGTCCAGCCGCTCCTCTTCGAGCGCGTGCGCGTGGCGGCGCAGGGCGGAGTCGTCGGCGGACGGCAGCGGTCCGCGCGGCGTCCAGGCGCGGACGAGGCGTACGTCGAGCACGGTCGCGGCGGAACCGGCGCCCAGCTCGGCATGGAGGGTCCGGTCGACGGCCAGGGCACTGACCGGCCCGAGACGCAGCCGCTGGACGCCCGCGGCCAGGTCGAGCACGCCGGTGCGCTCGACCTGGGCGCGGTCCTCCAGGCAGGTGACGGCGGTGACGGGGAGGGCGATCGCCTCCGGGGCCGTGGACATGGGGTGTGTCAGCTCCTGCGGTTGCCGCCGACCAGGGCCTTGCCGGTCGGGATGCGGATCTCGTAACCGCCGCTCAGGGCGGCGGTGGCGCCGGCGGCGAGGTCCAGCCGCCAGACGCGGGTGCCCGGGGCGTGGCGGTCGGGTCCCGTGCCCTCCTCCGGCGCCGCCCAGTCGGCGCGCTCCTCGATCCGGACGTCCGGTTCGCAGGAGACCGGCACCCGTTCGCGGACTTCGACCGTGACGGGCCCCGGGAGCCGGTTGGCCAGCTCCACGTGGACGCGGTGGTCGAGCACCGTGGTGTTGCCGCGCAGGCCCGAGGTCGATTCGCGCATGCTCGTACGGCGCGTCACCCCGATGCCCTCGGCCGGCCCGAGACCCACCCGGCGGACGCCGCCGGGCGCGAGCGTGGGCAGGGCGGCCGTCAGCAGGAACTCGCCGTCCGCGGTGACCTCGACCGGCCCGGCCAGCAGGGCCTGGTCGGTGGCGTTGGAGAGCACCAGCGTCGCGTACACGGTCTGCTCCACGGACGGCACGCACAGGTACTCGGTGCGCAGGCCGACCGGGACCTCGGCGATGGTGACGGTGTGCCAGGTGCCGTCCGAGGGGACGTCGGCGCGGGCGGCGGCGTCGAAGCGGTGGTCGAAGGAGCCGGCCGACAGCCGCGGCGGCACCGCCTGTCCGGGCAGCGGCAGCGCGCCGACGGCCTCGGCGCGGCGGCGGTGCTCGTCCGCCACCGGGTCGAAGGAGGAGCCGGGGAACAGGCGGCCCCTGCGGCTGCCCACCTCCTCGGGTCCGCACAGGACGAGAGCGGCGTAGTCGAGCTCGGCATCGCTCGGCAGCGGCGGACCCGCGGCCGGGGCCGGCTGGGGCGGCGGCGCGGCCGCACGGGGCGCGGACGCCTTTCCGGCGGGGGCGGCCGGGCCCCCGGCGAAGGACTGGGCTCCGGTACGGGGCCGGGCCGCCGGTTGCGCGGGGGCGGGCTGCGCGAGGAACGCCGGCGCGCCGCCGAACGGCTCCGGGGCGGAGCCGTGGACCCCGCCGGGCACCGGAACGTAGCCCTGCGGAGCCTGGGGCGCCGGCGGCGGGGGAGGGGGCGGCGGCGGGACGGGACCGGAAGCGCGGCCGCCCACGAGGGTCTCGGCACCGGTGGCGGGCGGGGCGGGCCGGGGGCCGGCCGCCGCGTACCCGGCGAACAGGTCGGCCAGCCCTGCCGGGGGCTCACGCCAGCCGGAGGGCGCGGGGGCGGGCTGGCGGCGGCCGATCCGGATCGAGCGGAGTTTCGGCAGGTCGGTGCGGCGCCGCAGGTCGGCGGTGGCCAGGGCGAGGCGCACACCGCTCCAGTCCTCGCCGGTCCGCTGGGCGACCGAGGCACGCAGCACCAGACTGCCGCTGCCGTCGCCCTGGCGGTGGGCGAGCCGGTAGGTGGGCGCCCAGACGGCGCCCGGCACCGCGTACTCCACCTCCACCTCCACGTCCGCGCCCGCGTCCGTCTCGGCGGGATCCGGGCGGTCGAGGGTCAGGAGCGCGCAGAGCGTCGTCTCCACGTGCGCCGGCGGCGCGTCGGTGGAGGCGCGGGCGAGCCGGTCGGCGGCGACGGCGCGCTCGTGCGCGGCGGTGACCAGCGCCTCCTCCAGCTCACCGAGGCGGGCGTGCAGGCCCGCGAGCCGCTCGTCGACGAAGTCGGCGAGCTCCAGCCACGCCTCGACCGGAGTGCGGCGGTGCGGGTCCTCGGGCACGGCGACGGGAGGGACCGGGCGCAGCGCCCCGATCTCCTCGATCAGGCGCAGCTGTCGGTCCCGGCGCCCCTGCGCGGCCGCGTGCGCGTCGCTCAGCCGCTCGAACTCGCGCCGCAACCCCTCGGGGGCAGCCGTGCGGACCGCCTCGGCCTCGACCTCCACCCGGGCCCCGGTGACGCGTACCCCGGCGGTGCCCAGGACGCGGGCCCGCAGCGAGCCCGGGTCCAGCGAGCGGGGCAGGCCCCGTACCCGCACCCGGCCGTCGGGCGGCACGCAGCCCCGCGCGATGCGGCGGCAGACCGCGCCCCGCGCGTACACCACCACCGAATCGAGGGTCGCCCCCCACTCCTGCGCCGTCCCTGCCGTCACTGCCCCGCCCCCCGCCGCGTTCGTGCTGGACGCAGCCTACGCCGTGGCTGCCGGGCCGGGACAGGGAGTCCTGCGGACGGCGGGAGCCCTACGCGTCGGGGCGCGCACCCGGGGGGCCCGCGGTCAGCCGGCGGAAGGCCCGGGCGTCCACCACCGCCGCTCCACCGGGGTCGTTGTTGAAGTAGGCGAACACGTCCGCCTCCGCGGGCCAGGTGTCCGCGACGCGATCGGCCCAGGTCCGCAGCGCCGTCCGACCGTAGCGGGGCGCCGGCCGGGCCCGTCCCTCGTGGAAGCGTACGTAGCCCCAGTCCGCGGTGCGCCACAGGGGAGCCGCGGGCCTCGACCGCCGGTCGGCCCAGCACAGCGCCGCACCGCGGTCGGTCAGCACGGAGCGCACCTCCTCGGTCCACCAGGAGGCGTGCCGGGGCTCGACGGCGACGCGCGTACCGGCGGGGAAGCAGGCGAGGCAGGCGTCGAGGGCGGCCGGGTCGGCTCGCAGCGTGGGCGGCAGCTGGAGGAGGACCGGGCCGAGCCGGTCCCCGAGGGGGGCGGCGTGCGCCATGAGCCGCGCAACGGGTTCCGCCGGCTCGCGCAGCCGTTTGACGTGCGTCAGGAAGCGGCTCGCCTTGACGGCGATGACGAAGCCGGGGGGAGTGCGCGCCCGCCACCGGGTGAACGTCTCGGGCGACGGCAGCCGGTAGAAGGCGTTGTTGACCTCCACGGTGGCGAAGTGCCGCGCGTACTCCTCCAGCCACAGCCGCTGCGGCCGGTCGGAGGGGTAGAGCACGCCCGACCAGTCCCGGTACTGCCATCCGGAGGTGCCCACGAGAACGGCCATACGGTCCGCCTGCCCTCACGGGCCCCCGCCATGCCGCGCGGCGCGGCCGAGGCCGCTGCGGGGTGACACGGGTGCCCGTCCGCGAGGATGATCATGAGGTGACCGGGTAGTCGCATGGTGTGATCACAGTGGGCGTGGAAGAAGAGTACTTGCTGGTGGACCCCGTCACGGGTGAGCCGAGGCCGCTCGTCGAGGAGGTGCGTCGCACCGCGGGTCTGGGACCCTTCGCGGAGCGCGCCGAGGTCCAGGACGAGCTGCTGCAGGCCCAGATCGAAGTGGCCACCCCGGTGTGCTCGACACTGGAGGAGGTGGGGGGCCACCTGCTGCGCCTGCGGCACGCGCTGGCGTCCGCCGCCGAGGCGAACGGCTGCCGGATCGCGGCCACGGGCGCGGCGCCGCTACGCGGAGCCTCGCCCGTCCCCGTGACGCCGACGCTGCGCTACCTGCGGATGGAGGGGGAGGCGCGGCAGCTGGTGGACGAGCAGCTCATCTGCGGCATGCACGTCCACGCCGAGGTCCCCGACCGGGAGACGGGCGTCGCGGTGCTGAACCGGATCGGAGGGTGGCTGCCGACCTTGCTGGCCATGTCCGCCAACTCGCCCCTGTGGGACGCCCGCGACACCGGGTTCGCGAGCTGGCGCACCATCGTGTTCGGCCGGTGGCCGGTCAGCGGTCCGCCGCCGCACTTCGACGGGCCGGCCGACTACGAACGCAGGCTGGACGCGCTGGTGGACTCCGGCGTGATCGCCGACCGCGGCCAGGTCTACTGGCAGGCGCGCCTGTCCGACCGCTACCCCACCATCGAGGTGCGCTGCCTGGACGTGCAGCTGCGGGCCGACGACGCCGTCATGTTCGCCGGGATCGTCCGCGCGCTGGTCGCCACGGCGATCGCCGAGGAGAAGGCGGGCCTCCCGCTCCCCGCGCCCGCACCGGAACTGGTGCAGGCCGCGAACTGGCACGCGGCCCGGCACGGTCTGAACAGCACCCTGGTCGATCCGCAGGGCCGCCCGCACAGCAGCGGCGACGTGCTGTACGCGCTCCTGCGGCACCTCACCCCCGCCCTGGAGGAGACCGGCGACCTGCGGGGGGTGAGCGCCCTCGTCCACCGGCTCCTGCGCGAGGGGACTCCCGCCGACCGCCAGCGCCGCGCTCTGGCCGAGGCCGGGCTGCCGGGCCTGATCGACCTCGTCACCGGAGTGACCTCGTCCGACTGAGGCGCGACCCCTGCCCCCTCCGGGTCCCGCCCCGCGCGACCGACGGACAGCGCGGTACAGCCCGGCCCGCACGCGGGCCGGGCTGTACCCGTTCCGGGGACAGCGTCAGGGCAGGGGCGTGCCGCCGGTGGCGTTGACGATCTCCCCGGTGATGTAGCTCGCCGCGGGCGAGGCGAGGAACACGTAGGCGGGCGCCATCTCGGACGGCTGCGCCGGGCGGCCCATGGGCGACTGCTCGCCGAACTCCTTCACGTCGGGCATCGTGGCGGGGATCAACGGGGTCCACACCGGTCCCGGGGCGACTCCGTTGACGCGGATGCCGCGCTCCGCGACCATCTGCGCCAGTCCGTGCGTGAAGGAGATGATCGCCGACTTCGTCATGGCGTAGTCGAGGAGGTGCGGGCTCGGCTGGTAGCCCTGGACCGAGGTGGTGTTGATGATCGACCCGCCGCGCGGCATATGCGCCAGGGCCTTCCGGGACAGCCAGAACATCCCGTACAGGTTGGTCTTCATCACCCGGTCGAACTGCTCCGTGGTGATCGCTTCGATGCCGTCGGGCTGGGACATCTGGTAGGCGGCGTTGTTGACGAGGATGTCGACGCGCCCGAACTCCCCGACGGCCCGTTCGATCAGTGCGACGCACTCGGCCTCGTCCCGGATGTCGCACAGGACCGGCACGGCCTTCCGGCCCGCGGCGCGGACCAGGCGCGCCGTCTCGGCCGCCTCGTCCGCCTCCTCGGGGAGGTGGGTGAAGACGACGTCCGCGCCTTCCCGGGCGAAGGCCAGGCAGACCGCCCTGCCGATCCCGGAATCACCGCCCGTGACCACCGCGGCGCGGTCGAGCAGCACGTCGTGGCCCCGGTACGAGTCCTCGCCGTGGTCGGGTCGAGGTTCCATCGCCTCCGTGGCGCCGGGGTGGTCCTGCTCCTGGTCGGGGAAGGGCGGGCGGGGGTGGAGGGTCGTCGGATCGGGGACCCGGGGTGCTTCCTGGGACATGGAATCTCCCGTCAGGGCTGAGAGTGGACAAAAGGTGCCGGCGGACCCGGGCACGGCCGGCGGGTGCGGTCCGCGCCGGGTCGCAGCCGCGGCGGCACGGGGAGCGCCGGGAACCGCGCCCGGCCTCGCGCCCGGCGCCGCGCTCAGGGCGGTGTCATACGTGGACGACCGGATGCGGCCGGCTCTCCACGAGTGAGGCGAGGCGTGCGAGCATGCCGCGGTGCCGGAGTTGGAGGGCCGCTTCGGTCACGGAGTTGTGGAGCTTTCCGCCCAGGCCGCGCAGGGGGTGCTCGTCGCAGACGACCAGGGTCTCCTCGCCCCAGGGCCGCAGCTGCAGCAGGATCCGCGCCGTCCCCAGCGACTTGAACGCCGCCTCCAGCTCCAGCTCCCGGCCCGGCTCCTGATGGCGTACCGTCGTCACCCCCTCGGCCGACCACGGACCCAACCGCACCGAATAGCGCAACCGCGCACCCACCTGCGGCCACACCGCATCCAGCGGCGTCGACTCCGACGGACCCACCACCCACTCCCCGTACCGGCGCGGATCGGCGAGAACCGCCCACACCTCACGCGGCGGACGGCGGACGAGTTGATGACGGACAGCCATGGCGAGTCCTCGCATCGAGGGGTGTGACATCACGGTCATGGTGCGGGTACCCGCATCCGCCCGCATCTCACGCCCGTCCCACGAGGGACCGCGGGGGGAGGAGTTCCCGGCCGCCGGTCTCGGACCGCCCCGGGAGGGTAGGGGCCTCCCGTGCCGTGGAAGGCATCACGGGCGCGGGGTACCAGGAGCGGCGGAAGGAACAGCGGTGAGCGAGCCGGACACGGGACCCTTCGTGGTCTTTGCCAACTTCCTCTCGGACCTGGCGGTCGACCTCGACGAAGGCCCGGTCCTGGCGCAGTGGGCGCAGCAGGCGCCGCGCAAGGCGTGGTTGCTGCGGCCCGGTGACGTACTGGTGACTCCGGTACCGCTGAGCGGTGGGTTCCGCCGGTACGTGAGCGCGCTGACCGGGGTGTCGAGCGAGCAGGCGCCGGTCGTCGACGTGCCGTCCTTCGGCGCCGTCCCCCTCGCGCAAGCGGTCCGCCGCGCCGGACTCCTCGACGAGGTACGGGCGCACGCGGCCCGGCCGGGGACGGCCCTGCTGCCCACCGCCCAGGACGCGTCCGCCCTCGCGTTCGCGCGGGACCTCGGGCTGACCGTGCACCCGTACGGCAGCATCGAGGAGGCCGCCGCGGCGCTGCCGACCGTCATGCTGCTCAACACCAAGGCCGGCTTCCGCCGAGCCGCCGAGCAGGTGGGGATGCGCCTGCCGGAGGGGCGGGTGTGCCGTCGCCCGGAGGTGGCGGAGGCAGTGCGGCGGCTGCACGAGCGGTACGAGCGTGTAGTGGTCAAACCCGACCGGTCCGCGGGCGGCCACGGTCTGCGGTTCCTCTCCCGGGAGGACATGCGGCACGCACCACTGGCGCTTGACGCCGTCGGCGGCCCCCAGGGGACGTGGGTGGTGGAGGAGTGCCTGCCCGTGGCCGAGTCGGTCAGCATCCAGATGGAGAACACCCCCTCCGGGACCCGCGCCCTGTTCAGCGGCGCGATGCGGACGGAGCGGGGCTCGTTCACGGGATACGTGTCCCCCCTGCCCCCTTCCTGCGCCCATGTGGCCGCCGAACTGGAGGAGTGGGGGATGGGCCTGGGCCGGCACCTGGCGGACCGGGGGTACCTGGGCCCGTTCGGTCTGGACGCCCTCATCGACACGGACGGCGTCGCGTACGCCGGGGAGAGCAATGTCCGCCGCACCGCGACCACCACACCCCACACGATGGTCACCCGGCTCGCGGCCGTGTCCGGGGTCGCCGTCCCGGCGTGGGCCGTGTCGAAGAAGCGGACCCGGCGGCCCCTCGGCTTCGAAGCGGCCGCCGACCGGCTGCGCGGACACGGCCTCGCCTTCGACCCCGGGCGCGGCGAGGGTGTGGTGCTCTACGCGGACGCCCCGCCGGACGGCCGCTCCTGGCGCTACGCGGTCGTCGCCGCTCAGGCAGACGCGGTGCGGGAGTGGGAACGGGCGCTGGCGAAGGCGCTGGAGTTCGAGGAGTTCGAGGACCGCTGACCGGCGGCCGAAAGCCGTCCGCCCCGACGCGATGCGTCGGGGC
>NZ_JBHXRU010000112.1:0-18581 GCF_042716255.1 Streptomyces sp. NPDC058662
GCGGTGGCGCCTCCCGCGCCGCCTCTCGCCTACTCCTGCTTCTTGCGCCGGGTGCCGAAGACGATCTCGTCCCAGCTGGGCACCGCCGCGCGGCGCCCCGGTCGCACCCCGTCGGCCTCGGCCTGCCGGTCGGTGGTGCCCGTCAGCCGGTCGCGGTGGCCCGCCACCGTGCGGGGCATCAGGACGTCGGCGTACGCGGAGCCCGCGCCCGCCGAGGCGGCCGGGGCCGGCGGCTCCTCCGCCTCCGGCTCCTCCACGGGCACGTCCGTGCGGTCCGGCACGACCATGTCGCCGCGGAAGTTCGGGACGGCCTCCAGCAGGCTGGTCAGGGTGTCCCGCTCCTCCTCCGGATCGGGGGCCGGCGGGGCGGGCCGTTCCAGCTGCCGGTCGAGGGCGCGGTCCAGCGGTCGGTCGCGCGGCAGCCGCGCGATCCTCGGTACGAACGGGAAACTCGGCTCCGGGGTCGCGGGCAGGTCGTCCGACTCGCCGATCAGGGAGCGGGCCTCGTCGTCGACCGCCACGACCAGCCGGCGCGGCGGGTCGTAGGTCCAACTCGCCGAGTGCGGCTCGCCGGCGACCAGGTAGACGAGCAGGACCTCCCAGGTCCCGTCGTCGCGGCGCCAGGAGTCCCACTGCACGGACTCCTTCTCGGCCCCGCGCAGGGTCAGCCGCTCCTGCACGGCCTCGCCGAGCTGGGGGCCGGTGTTCTCGCCGGGGCGGCGTACCGGAGTCTTGCGCGCCCGCTCCGCCATGAACGCGCGCTCGGCGAGCACGGGGCCCTCGAAACGGCGTACGCGGTCGACGGGGATGCCGGCGAGCTGCGCGACCTCCTCCGCGGAGGCACCGGCCCGTATGCGGGCCTGGATGTCGCGGGGGCGGAGGTGGCTCTCGACCTCGATCTCGATCTGGTTCAGGCGCGCGCGGTCGTTGCGCACGGCAGCCCGCAGCCGCTCGTCGATCGGAAGCGTGTACTCCGTGCTGTCCCCAGCCTTGAGCACCAGTCGTGTGCCGTCATTTGAGACGGCCACGACACGCAGTTCGGGCATGGGGACCTCCCGGGTGGTGCCTGCCGACGTCACGTGCGTCGCTGCTTCCGCTAGTCGAGTGTGGCCTGCCCGGGTGCAGCCTGCCACAACCTTGCCGAGTTAAACCGGCGTGTCGGGCATGCGCCCTTGATCGCCGTTATGGCACGGTTACCTGTTGGGCACGCACAGTGACCGAGCGGTTACTGTGCGCAGCAGGAGCCCGTGCAATACCGCGGCATCACCGGTCTTGAGCGCCGTTTTCCATCAGCCGGCCCCCTCTCCTGGGTCCGGACATCCGTAAGGAAGGACGGCCCCAGGGCTCGCCACAGTACTCCATTCGGGCCACCCGGGTGGACCGCCGCGCCGCCGAAGTTCTCCCGGACGGCGGGAGTTGGCCTGCCCGCTGCCCGGCTCCACCTGCGCAAGTGTCTGATTCCAGGTGTCCTGCTTCACAGAATCCACAGAAACGGAACTAATCGTTTCGCTCGGGTGTCAGTAACTGCTGAGAGCGCCGACACGCGAGGGGCAGGGCACGCAGGAGATGGGGATGGGCCACAGGACGACGCGGGACGCCGGACCGGAGCGGCGGGACGCCGAACCGGAGAAGAAGAAGCTGGAACTGAGCGCGGCTCAGGTCGGCGGCAGCTCCCTGGCCACCGTCGCCGCGGCGCTGCTCGCCTCGCGGATGGGCGTCTACGGGACCATCCTGGGCGCCGGAGTCGTGAGCGTGGTCGCCACCGCCGGGGGACCCGTCATCCAGCACGTCTTCCGCAGCAGCGGCGACCGGTTGCGCGGGGTGCTGCGGTCCGGTGGCCGGCCGGCCACCGGCGACGCTCCCGTCCGGCCCCCCGGCGAGGGCGCGGTGGCGCCGCGTCAGGTCCGGCCCCCCGAGGGGTTCGGCGCGGCCACGGTCCACGGCACCCGGGTACGCGGCCACAGGCGTACGGCCGCGGCCGCGGGGCTGGCCTTCGCGCTGGCGATCGGCGGCATCGGGGCGTACGAGGCGGTCGCGGGCACCTCGGTCAGCGCCGACGGCGCCACCGTGCTGTCCGGCGGCACCCGCAAGGCGCCCGACCACCGGCCCGACCCGCCCGCGCGCGAACCGGGCGGGGGCGCCGGGGAGAAGGGCGGGACGCCCGGCCCGCAGCCCTCACCGCGCCCCTCGGGTTCGCCGCGGGGCGACGGCCGCGGCCCCGAGCCGAGCGGCCCGCCGTCCACGGGCCCCGGTCCGGGGACGACCCCGACCCCGACCGCGCCCGCGACGCCGAGCCCCTCGGACCCGCCGACCGCAGGACCGTCGCCCTCCGGCACCCCGGCCGCCCCGCCGTCGGCCGGGAACGGGGCCGGCCGGTCGGACGGGGCGGCTGACTAGCCGCCGGGGCCGGGTCGGCCGATCGCGGTCAGTCGCCCAGGACCCGCCGCAGGTAGTCGTTGCCGAACACCCGGTCCGGGTCCAGCCGGTCCCGCAGACCGGTGAACTCCCCGAAGCGCGGGTAGACCCCGGCCAGGTACTCGGCGTCCCGGGTGTGCACCTTGCCCCAGTGCGGCCGCCCGCCGTGGGCGGTGAAGATCCGCTCCGCCGCGGTGAAGTAGGCCTGGTACGGGGTGCCCCGGTACATGTGGACCGCGATGTACGCCGTCTCGCGGCCGGAGGCGGTGGACAGCGTGATGTCGTCCGCCGGAGCCGTCCGTACCTCCACCGGGAAGCTGATCCGCAGCCCGGAGCGCTCGACCGCCGCCTTCAGCTCCCGCAGGGCCTCGACCACCCGCTCGCGCGGAAGGGCGTACTCCATCTCCACGAACCGCACCCGGCGCGGGCTGGTGAACACCTTGTACGGGATGTCGGTGTACGTCCGCGCGGACAGCGCGCGGCTGGCGACGCGGGCGATGGAGGGTATGGCGGCCGGGACGGCGCGGCCCAGGGAGTTGGCCGCCTGGAACAGGCCGTTGGACAGCAGCTCGTCCTCGACCCAGGCGCTGAACGGGCCGGGCGGGGCGGCCGGGCCCTGGCTGCGGTTGTTGCGCTTGGTGTTGCAGTTGCCCGTGTGGGGGAACCAGTAGAACTCGAAGTGCTCGTTCTCCGCGACGTGCTCGTCGAACTCCGCGGCCACCCGGTCGAAGGCCATCGGCTCCTCACGGGCGGTCAGGAAGAAGAGGGGCTCCACCGCGAGGGTGATCGCGGTGACGACGCCCAGCGCGCCGATGCCCAGCCGGGCCGCCGCGAAGACCTCGGGGTTCTCCTTCTCGGAGCAGGTGAGCAGCCGGCCGTCGGCGGTGACGAGCTCCAGGCCGCGGATCTGCGCGGCGATGGAGGCGGAGTCGCGGCCGGTGCCGTGGGTCCCCGTGCTGGTGGCGCCGGAGACCGTCTGCTCCATGATGTCGCCCATGTTGGTGAGCGAGAGGCCCCGCGCCGCCAGGGCCCGGTTCAGGTCCTTCAGCACCGTCCCCGCCGCCACGGTGACCGTGCCGGCGGCCCGGTCGACCTCCCGGATGCCGGCCAGCGCCTGGGGGCGTACGAGCACCCCGTCCGTGGCGGCGGCCGCGGTGAAGGAGTGGCCGGTGCCGACCGCCTTCACCCGCAGGCCCTGCGCGGCGGCCCGGCGGACCACCTCCTGAAGCTCCCCGACCGAGGCCGGGGTCACCACGCGTGCGGGCGTGGCCGTGATGTTGCCCGCCCAGTTACGCCACGCGGTCGGTTCCCCGCTGCTCTTCCGTGCTGTCGCCGTCCCCATCGGTTGCTGGCTCCTCCCCTTGCGCCGGCATCGTCAGCCGGCGGTATCCCGCGAACGCCACCACGGCCGCGGCGACCCCCGCCGAGATGGAGACGACGTACCCGGTCCGCGCTCCGGCGGCGTCGACGACCCAGCCGGTCACGGAGGACCCCAGCGCGACACCGACCGCGAGGCCGGTGCTGATCCATGTCATGCCCTCGGTCAGCTTCGCGTGCGATACGTGCGCCTCGATCAGGGCCATCGTGGTGATCATCGTGGGAGCGATGGCGAGGCCCGAGACGAAGAGCGCCACGGCCAGGAACGGCAGGTTCCCGGCCAGTAGGAGGGGGATCATACTCACGGCCATCGCACATACGCCCAGTACCCAGCGGCGTTCGGTCCGGCCCTTGAGATGCAGCAGCCCGAAGGCGATGCCGGCGAGGCAGGAGCCGAGGGCCCAGACGGCGAGGACGAGACTCGCGGAGGACTTGCTTCCGCGCTCGTCGGCGAAGGCGAGGGTGGCCACGTCGATGGAGCCGAAGATCGCGCCGGTCGCTACGAACGTGGCCGTCAGTACCTGCAGGCCGGGGGAGCGCAGGGCCGAGGTGCGGTCCGAGTGCTCGTCGCGCGGGTGCGGCGCGGGCTCGGTGGACTTCTGCGCGGTGAGCAGCCACACGCCGACCATCAGGCAGACGGCGGCGATCAGCGGACCGGCCTCGGGGAACCAGGTGGTGGACAGCCCGATGGCGATGATCGGGCCGAAGATGAAGCAGACCTCGTCGACCACCGACTCGAAGGAGTAGGCGGTGTGCAGCTCGCGCGGGGAGTCCCGGTAGATCACGGTCCACCGGGCGCGGACCATCGAGCCGACGCTCGGCACGCAGCCGGCGACCGCGGCGCACACGAAGAGCGTCCAGTCCGGCAGGCCGTACGAGGCGGCCAGCAGCAGTCCGGTGACCGCGGCGACGGAGACCAGGGTGGCGGGGCGCAGGACGCGGCGCTGGCCGTACTGGTCCACCAGGCGGGAGACCTGCGGGCCGATCACCGCGGCGGCCAGCGCCAGGGTGCCGGTGAGCGCGCTCGCCATCGCGTAGCGACCGGTGATCTCGGAGATCATCGTGAGGATGCCGACGCCGACCATCGATATCGGCAGGCGGCCGATCAGGCCGGCGGCGCTGAACCCCTTGGTTCCGGGAGCCGCGAAGATCGCGCGGTAGGGACTGGGCAAGGGGGGCCCTCCGTAAGGGACGTCATCGGCCCATACAGGTTACGACCGCCCTCGGGGCACCCGCACGGGGAAAGCTCCGGGTGGTGGAACTTAGGGTCACCTTACCCGTGGTGGGAGGTGTGCGAGCGGCCGGGCCGCTTCTCGGCCGGCGGCGCCGGGTGGCAGGATTCGAGGCATGTCAGACCAGCTCATCCCGCCCGCCGGCGGACCCGCCGCCCCGTACGACGCCCTGCTGCTGCTCTCCTTCGGCGGCCCCGAGGGACCCGACGACGTGGTGCCGTTCCTGGAGAACGTCACGCGCGGCCGGGGCATCCCGCGCGAGCGGCTCAAGGAGGTCGGGCAGCACTACTTCGGCTTCGGCGGGGTCAGCCCGATCAACGCGCAGAACCGCGAGCTGCTGGAGGCCCTGCGCGAGGACTTCGCCGGGCACGGCCTCGACCTGCCGGTCTACTGGGGCAACCGCAACTGGGCCCCGTACCTGACCGACGTGCTGCGGGAGATGGTCCGCGACGGCCGGCGCCGCATCGCCGTCCTGGCCACCAGCGCGTACGCCTCGTACTCGGGCTGCCGGCAGTACCGCGAGAACCTGGCCGACGCGCTGGCCGCGCTCGCCGAGGAGGGGCTGGAGCCGCCGCGCGTGGACAAGCTGCGGCACTACTTCAACCACCCCGGCTTCGTCGAACCCATGATCGACGGAGTGCTGACCGCGCTCGCCGCGCTGCCCGAGGACGTCCGGGCCGGCGCGCACCTGGCCTTCACCACGCACTCCATCCCGACCGCCGCCGCGGACACCTCCGGCCCGGTCGAGGACCACACGGCCGACGGCGCGGGCGGCGCGTACGTCAAGCAGCACCTCGACGTCGCGCGGGTGATCGCGGACGCCGTGACCGCGGGTACCGGCCGGACGCACCCCTGGCGGCTCGTCTACCAGTCCCGCAGCGGCGCCCCGCACATCCCCTGGCTGGAACCGGACATCTGCGAGCACCTGGAGGCCCTCCACGGGGCCGGCGCGCCCGCGGTGGTCATGGTGCCCATCGGCTTCGTCTCCGACCACATGGAGGTCCTCTACGACCTCGACACCGAGGCCACCGCGAAGGCCGCGGAGCTGGGCCTGCCCGTGGCCCGGTCCGCGACCGTGGGCGCCGACCCGCGGTTCGCCGCGGCGGTACGGGACCTCGTGCTGGAGCGGGCCGCCACGGAGCGCGGCGAGGCCGCCGAACCGTGCTGGCTCGGCACCCTGGGCGCGAGCCACGACCTGTGCGCCGTGGGCTGCTGCCCGGCGCGGGCGCCCCGGCCGGCGGCCGCCGGCGCGGACAGTCCGTACACGTGGGGAGCGGGAGCTTGAACTGCGAAGAAGTGTCCGAAGCCATGTCCGAAGAGCCGTCCGGGGAACTGATGGCGGAACTGCTCGCCGCGGGACTGGAGGCCGCCCGGCGGGCGGGCGCCCTGCTCCGTGACGGCAGGCCGGCCGATCTGGCCGTGGCGGCGACGAAGAGCAGCCCCATCGACGTGGTGACCGAGATGGACATCGCGGCGGAGAAGCTGATCACCGGCTTCCTCGCGGAGCGCCGGCCCGGGGACGGGCTGCTCGGCGAGGAGGGCGCCGACGTGCCGGGAACGAGCGGGGTGCGCTGGGTCGTCGACCCGCTCGACGGCACCGTGAACTACCTCTACGGCCTGCCGAGCTGGGGTGTGTCGATCGCGGCCGAGTTCCGGGGCGAGACGGTGGTGGGCGTGGTCGCGGCGCCGATGCGCGGCGAGACGTACCACGCGGTGCGCGGCGGCGGGGCGTGGACGGGCGGGCGGCGCCTCGCCTGCCGGGCCGGCGCGCCGCTGGACCAGGCGCTGATCGGGACCGGCTTCGCGTACGTCCAGGCCCGGCGGGTCCAGCAGGCCGAGGTCGCGCGGCGGGTCATCCCGATGGTGCGGGACATCCGGCGCGGCGGGTCGGCGGCGCTGGACCTGTGCGACGTGGCCGCGGGCCGGCTCGACGGGTACTACGAGCGGGGCCTCAACCCGTGGGACCTGGCGGCGGGGGAGCTGATCGCCCGCGAGGCGGGCGCCCTGACCGGCGGCCGCCCGGGCGAGCCGGCGTCGGGGGAGCTCGCCGTGGCGGCGAGCCCGGCGGTCTTCGCCTCCCTCCAGCCGCTGCTGGAGGAGGCCGGCGCCTGGCACGACTGACGCCGGACGCGGGGCGTCGGTCGCCGGGCGTCGGACCCCGGACGCAGGACGCGGGGCGTCGGCTCGTGCGCCGCGGGCGGATGCGCGGGTGCGCGGACATGACGGGACCCCGGGCGCCCGAGGGCGGCCGGGGTCCGGCGTGGAGGTCCCGGGGGTGGGATTCAGAGGATTCAGAGGGCCGGCACGGGAACGGAGACCGGTACCCCGTGCTCGGCGGCGAGGCGCTGCAGGTCCTCCAGCTCAGCCAGCTCCACTTCCGCGAGGAAGTCGTCGCCCGCCTCGCGGGCCTGCCTGAGGTCCGACTGCGTGGTCCTGATGCGCTGCAGGAGACCCGCGGTGAATGCGTCCATGGTGGGTTCGCCCCCTCTTCGTGGGTCGACGGCGGCGCGTGGCGATCCGCCGTCAGGGAGTGGATGGGGTGTGACCTCGTCCTCCCCGGCACTCCGGGCCCAGAAACCTCGCGAAGCCAAGGAATCCACACTTCCGCCCCGCCAGGCCCTCCGAGCACCGCCTTACAGCCGGTTTACGGCCGAAACGGGCAGGATGGGCGACGCAATACACGTGTGCCCTTCTGGGCTCGAAGGAAGGAAACGACGTGCGCGTACTCGTCGTCGAGGACGAGCAGCTGCTCGCCGATGCGGTGGCCACCGGGCTGCGCCGGGAGGCCATGGCCGTGGACGTCGTGTACGACGGCGCCGCGGCCCTGGAGCGCGTCGGAGTGAACGACTACGACGTGGTCGTGCTCGACCGGGACCTTCCGCTCGTGCACGGCGACGACGTCTGCCGGAAGATCGTCGAGCTGGGCATGCCCACCCGCGTGCTGATGCTCACCGCCTCGGGCGACGTGAGCGACCGCGTGGAGGGCCTGGAGCTGGGGGCGGACGACTACCTGCCCAAGCCCTTCGCCTTCACCGAGCTGACCGCCCGCGTGCGCGCCCTCGGCCGGCGTACCACCGTCGCCCTGCCCCCCGTACTGGAGCGCGCCGGGATCAAGCTGGACCCGAACCGCCGCGAGGTGTTCCGCGAGGGTAAGGAGGTGCAGCTGGCTCCCAAGGAGTTCGCGGTGCTGGAGGTCCTCATGCGCAGTGAGGGCACCGTCGTCTCGGCGGAGCAGCTGCTGGAGAAGGCCTGGGACGAGAACACCGACCCCTTCACCAACGTGGTGCGGGTGACCGTGATGACGCTGCGCCGCAAGCTCGGCGAGCCGCCGGTCATCGTGACCGTGCCCGGCTCCGGATACCGGATCTGACGCATGGCAGCCACCCCGGCGCCACCCGCGGCGCCACCGAAACCGACCTGGGACCCCGGCCAGCCCGAGGGTCCCTTCCCTTGGCTGCGGCCGACCATCCGGATACGGCTCACCCTGCTGTACGGCGGGATGTTCCTGATCGCGGGCATCCTGCTGCTCTCGATCATCTACCTGCTGGCCGCGCAGGCCCTGCGGGAGGGCAACGCCCTGCCGTTCAAGATCGTCGGCGGCAGCCAGGTCCAGGTCACCAGCACCACCTGCCCCGGTGTCAACAGCGGCAGCGGCCTGACGATCGACGAGTTCTACACCGCGATCAGCCAGTGTGCCCTCGACCAGCGCCGGCACGCCCTGGACGACCTGCTCAGCCGGTCGCTGATGGCCCTGCTGGGCCTGAGCATCATCGCCTTCGCCTTCGGCTACGCGATGGCCGGCCGGGTGCTCTCACCCCTCGGCAAGATCACCCGGACCGCCCGCCGGGTGGTCGGCTCGGACCTGAAGCGGCGGATCGAGCTGGACGGGCCGGACGACGAGCTGAAGGAGCTCGCCGACACCTTCGACGAGATGCTGGAGCGGCTGGAGCGGGCCTTCACGGCTCAGCAGCGGTTCGTGGCGAACGCCTCGCACGAGCTGCGGACGCCGCTGGCGATCAACCGGACGCTGCTGGAGGTCCACCTCTCGGACCCCGGGGCCCCGGTCGAGCTCCAGCAGCTCGGGAAGACCCTGCTCGCCACCAACGAGCGCAGCGAGCAGCTGGTCGAGGGCCTGCTGCTGCTGGCCCGCAGCGAGAACCAGATCGTGGAGCGCAAGCCCGTGGACCTGGCGGAGGTGGCCTCGCGCGCTCTGGACCAGGCCCGCGCCGAGGCCGAGGCGAAGGGCGTGGAGATCCGCGGCGAGCGGGCCCCCGCCGTGGTCCAGGGCAACGGCGTACTGCTGGAGCGGATCGCGCTCAACCTGGTGCAGAACGCCGTCCGGTACAACGTCGCGGAGGGCGGCTGGGTCGAGGTCACCACCGAGGCGCAGCACGGCCAGGCGGTGCTCCTGGTTTCGAACACGGGTCCCGTGGTTCCCGCGTACGAGGTGGACAACCTGTTCGAGCCCTTCAGGCGGTTGCGTACGGAGCGCACGGGCAGCGACAAGGGGGTCGGGCTCGGCCTCTCGATCGCGCGCTCCGTGGCGCGCGCGCACGGCGGAAGGATCCAGGCGACGCCCCGGGAAGGCGGTGGCCTCGTGATGCGTGTCACTCTTCCCTTGTGAGTCGCGCGACCCGTGTTCGCTGTGGGCTGAACTGTTGGCGCATGCAGGCACCGCTCTCTGTGTGATCGATCACAGGGGCGGGTGTCGGGCCATGTGCGTTCAGTGACCCCACGGCGGCCGGAACGCCCGGGAAGTCCGGGTTTCCGGCCCCCCGAATGGCGGGAAATACACGGGGTGGCGTTTGTGCAAGACGGCCCCCGGACCGTGTACGGTCCCGGTCGTCATCCCAGCCAATCGCACCTCCCGGTGCACGGCTGGGTGTCGATTGAGTAACAGACCTTGATGTGAGGCAAAATCTCCGCCTCAGGTCGGGCACAAGTCCGGCCTCTCGCGCGTTACGTGCGCTGAGACACCGCTAACACCCAGAGGGGGAGAGCGAACAATGGCAACGGACTACGACACCCCACGCAAGACCGACGACGACGTCGACAACGACAGCATTGAAGAGCTGAAGGCCCGGCGCAACGAGAAGTCGTCCTCGTCCGTCGACATGGACGAGTTCGACTCGGCCGAGAGCCTTGAGCTTCCCGGCGCGGACCTCTCCAACGAGGAGCTGGCCGTCCGGGTCCTGCCCAAGCAGGCGGACGAGTTCACCTGCATGAGCTGCTTCCTGGTGCACCACCGCAGCCAGCTTGCGCGTGAGAAGAACGGTCAGCCGATCTGTCGCGACTGCGACTGAGAGGCATCGGCCGTGGCTGGCTCGACACCCTTTCGGAAGCTCCGCTTCCGGAAGTCTGGTGATTCGGCGGAGGCGGTGGGAGCCCACGACCCGGCAACGGGTCCTGGAACCCCCGTCGACCCCGCCATCGAGGCGTCTGCCGTGTCCTCCGACACCGCTCCGGCGGTGCCGTCGGCCACGGAGGCCGACGAGGGATCCCGGCGCAGGCCCGGGGCTCGTCGGCTGCAAGCCGTCAAGCACGGTGTACGCACGGGCGGCGGAAGTGTCAGGGTCGTCGCCCTGTACATCGCTGAAAGGATCATCGAGAACGCACCACGCGTTCCGGTTCGGGACCTCGCGACCCTGCGCGCGCAGTTCCCGGGCCTCGGCCCCGACGAGCTCGCGGACAAGCTGATCGCGGGCGCCGCCAACGCCACCTCGACGGTGGGCGCGGGCATCGGCGCGGCGGCCATGCTGCCCGTCCCTCCCGCCATGCCGGCGGAACTCGCCGCTGAGATCACCGGCGTCGCGGCCATCGAACTCAAACTCGTCGCGGAGCTCCACGAGGTCTACGGCCGCCGGCCGGCCGGCGGTCTGAAGGACCGCAGCTTCGCCTACCTGACCGCGTGGACCGAGGAGCGCGGGGTCGACCTCACCAAGCCGACCACGCTGAACGCGGCGCTCGGCGGCCAGATGAAGCGCGAACTGCGCCAGCAGATCACCAAGCGGATGGTCCGCAACCTGCCGAACCTGATGCCCTTCATGATCGGCGCGGCCGTCGGAGCGGTCATGAACCGCCGCGACACCCGCAAACTCGCCGAGAAGGTGCGTGGCGACCTGCGGAGCCGTGCGGTGCCCTGGGACGCCCTCCCCGCCCTGCCGCCCCTTGAGCGCCCCTCCCAGCCCCTTCCCGAGGCCACCGTGGCCGCCGCCCTGGAGGGGCTCCGGCAGGAACCCCCCTCGCAGACGACCGACTAGCCGCCCCGGGACGACCCGCGGCCGCGCGCCGGCCCGCCCTACGGCGTGTCCGCGCCCTTCGCCGCGATGACCGCCGCCCGCAGGGCCTCGGGCTCGCGCGTGGAGACGTACACGTACGGGGTCGGGTCGGCCGGGTCGGTCACCTCGATCCGGACCGCCGTCGGCACGTAGCTGCGCATCAGCATGAAGGCGCGGGTGTCGGCCCTGTACGTGCGCCAGGCCCGCGCCTGCTCGGCGTCCAGGACCTCGGGCTCACCCAGCGCCGCCACCGGGATGCGCGCGTCCCCGGCGGCCAGCGCCCCGTTCACCACGCGCACGCGCGCGGAACCGTACGAGCTGACCAGCAGCCCGGCCAGCGCCGAGCCGCCGACGAGCCCGGCCAGCAGCGGCAGGGTGCCCAGCGGCAGCAGCATCAGCGCGCACGCCAGGCCGATGAGCGCGGCGATGCCCCACCAGGAGCCGGGGGCGGTCAGGCGTTCGTCGTGGTGCGCGGGGGAGGGCTGCATACCGCCAAGCCTGCCACGGGGCGACCGGCGGGTAGCCGCGCGGGTAAGGTCTGCGGCTGTGAGTGGACGAAACACAGCGTTGACGCCCCCGGCCGACGCCGCCGCGCCGGTCAGGCATCCCGACGCCCCGGCGCCCGGCGAGCTCCTCGGTGCGCACTACGAGCACTGCTTCGGCTGCGGCGGGGGCCAGCCGCACGGACTCCACCTGGAGGCGCGGGCGGGCGAGGGCGTGCGCGTCACCGCCGAGTTCACCGTCAAGGCGGCGCACCAGGGCGCCCCCGGCCTCGCGCACGGCGGCGTGCTCGCCACCGCCCTCGACGAGACGCTGGGCTCCCTGAACTGGCTGCTGCGCGTCATCGCCGTCACCGGGCGGCTGGAGACGGACTTCGTCCGGCCCGTCCCCGTGGACACCGTGCTGTACCTGGAGGCCGAGGTCACCGCGGTGGCCGGCCGGAAGATCTACTGCACGGCGGTGGGTCGCACGGGCGGCCCGCAGGGCCCGGTCGCACTGCGCGGCGACGCCCTCTTCATAGAGGTGAAGGTCGACCACTTCATCGACAACGGACGGCCCGAGGAGATCCGGGCGGCGATGGCCGACCCGGACCAGGTCAGGCGCGCACGCGCCTTCGAGGTGAACCCCTGATGTCCCACAACAGCAACGGCCCGCGTCACGACGTCGACGTGCTGATCCGCCGCATCGACCCGGACGTTCCGATTCCGGCCTACGGCCACCCCGGCGACGCCGGCTGCGACCTGGTGACCACCGAGGCCGCCGAGTTGGCGCCCGGCGAGCGCACGGTGCTCCCCACCGGGGTGTCCGTCGCGCTGCCCGACGGGTACGCGGCGTTCGTGCACCCGCGCTCGGGCCTGGCCGCCCGGTGCGGGCTCGCGCTCGTGAATGCCCCCGGGACGGTGGATGCCGGGTACCGTGGGGAGATCAAGGTGATCGTGGTCAATCTCGACCCTCGCGAGAGCGTCCGGTTCGAGCGTTTCGACCGCATTGCCCAGCTGGTTGTCCAGCGGGTCGAGAAGGTGCGCTTCCACGAGGTGGCGGAACTTCCCGGCTCGGCCCGGGCCGAGGGGGGTTTCGGCTCCACCGGCGGTCATGCGGCCGTGGCCGGATCCGGCGCTGGTCAGCAGGGTGGGAATGGCTACGCTTCGGTCGTAACCGACCGGGAAGGACAGTGACGTGTTCGGACGTCGCAAGAAGAACGACTCCGCCAGGGACGGCGGCGCGGCCGAGCAGGTCGTTGACGGCGTCGGCGCCGACGAGCTCGACGACGCCGGGCAGCGGGACGACTCCGCCGCACCGCGCCGCGTGAACCTGCCGCCGGCCCCCCGTCCCGACGGCCCCTGGGACATCTCAGAGGTGCCCGGCAACCCGGCCGAGGGCCGGGTCGACCTGGGCGGCATCCTCGTCCCCGGCGTCGAGGGCATGGAGCTGCGCGTCGAGGTCGCCGGTGACGCGATCGTCGCCGCCACCGTCGTCCTGGGCGACAGCGCGGTGCAGCTGCAGGCCTTCGCCGCACCCAAGAAGGAAGGCATCTGGGGCGAGGTCCGCGAGGAGATCGCCTCCGGCATCACCCAGCAGGGCGGCATCATCGACGAGGTGCAGGGCGCACTGGGCTGGGAGCTCCGCGCCCAGGTCCCCGTACCGCTCCCGGACGGACAGACCGGCGCCCAGCTGGTCCGCTTCGTCGGCGTCGACGGCCCGCGCTGGTTCCTCCGGGGCGTCATCTCCGGCCAGGGCGCGGTGCGCCCCGAGTCGGCGGGCGTACTGGAGCAGATCTTCCGGGAGACCGTCGTCCTGCGCGGCGACGGCCCGATGGCTCCCCGCGACCCGATCGTCCTGAAGCTGCCCAACGACGCCCAGATGGTGCCGGACGGCGTGCAGACGGAGGACCAGGAAGGCTCCCGCTTCGGCGGCGGCATGGGCCAGCTGGAGCGCGGCCCGGAGATCACCGAGGTCCGCTGACCTCCCCCCCCCGTCCCGTCCCGGATCCCGCCGCAGGGCGGGCCCGGGACGCCGGACCCCCGCTTTCGGCCGGTGGGCCCCACCCCCTTCGGGTGGGGCCCACCGGATTTCGCGCGGGCGCGTCAGGGATCCGTCAGGGATGGCCGCGCAGTGCCCCACCGGTGCGTGGGCGGCGCGGCCGTCGCCGAGAATGGGCGCATGGGACGCGGCAAGCTCAGGATCTATCTCGGCGCGGCGCCCGGTGTGGGCAAGACCTACGCGATGCTCTCCGAGGGCCACCGCAGGGTGGAGCGCGGCGCCGACTGCGTCGTCGGCTTCGTCGAGCACCACGACCGGCCGCGCACCGAGGTCATGCTGCACGGCTTGGAACAGGTCGAGCGCAAGGAGCTGGCGTACCGGGACGCGGCCTTCACCGAGATGGACGTGGACGCGCTCCTCGCCCGCCGGCCGGCCATAGCGCTCGTGGACGAGCTGGCGCACACCAACGTGCCCGGCTCGCGCAACGCCAAGCGGTGGCAGGACGTCGAGGAACTGCTGCGGGCCGGCATCGACGTGGTGTCCACCGTCAACATCCAGCACCTGGAGTCCCTCGGGGACGTCGTCGAGGCGATCACCGGGGTGCGGCAGCGCGAGACGGTGCCGGACGAGGTGGTCCGGCGGGCCGACCAGGTCGAGCTCGTCGACATGTCCCCGCAGGCCCTGCGGCGCCGGATGGCGCACGGGAACATATACAAGCCGGACAAGGTCGACGCGGCCCTCTCCAACTACTTCCGCCCCGGGAACCTGACCGCCCTGCGCGAGCTCGCGCTGCTGTGGGTGGCCGACCGGGCCGACGAGTACCTCCAGCAGTACCGCGGCGAGCACGGGATCCGGTCCACCTGGCAGGCCCGGGAGCGGATCGTCGTCGGGCTCACCGGCGGGCCGGAGGGACGTACGCTCATCCGCCGGGCCTCCCGGGTGGCGGCCAAGGGCTCGGGCAGCGAGATCCTGGCCGTGTACATCGCCCGCAGCGACGGGCTCACCGCCGCCTCGCCCAAGGAGCTCGCGGTCCAGCGGACGCTCGTCGAGGACCTCGGCGGAACGTTCCACCACGTGATCGGCGACAACATCCCCGAGGCGCTCCTCGCGTTCGCCCGAGGGGTCAACGCCACCCAGATCGTCCTCGGATCCAGCCGCCGCCGCCCCTGGCAGTACGTCTTCGGCCCCGGCGTGGGCGCGACCGTGGCCCGCGACTCCGGTCCCGACCTCGACGTGCACATCGTCACCCACGAGGAGGCCGCCCGGGGGCGCGGCCTGCCCGTCGTCCGCTCGGCCGCCCGCCTGGGGCGGCCCCGGCTGGTCGCCGGCTGGGTGGTGGGCGTCCTGTGCCCGGCCCTGCTGTGCCTGCTGCTCACGCACATCGACGCGGACCCCGGCATCGCCAACGACATGCTGCTGTTCCTGGCGCTGACGGTGGCGGCCGCCCTGCTCGGCGGCCTCTGGCCGGCCCTGGCCTCGGCCGCCGTCGGCTCGCTGCTGCTGAACTACTACTTCGCCCCGCCGCTGCACCGGTTCACCGTGTCCGACCCCCGCAACATCGTCGCCATCGCCGTCTTCTTCTGGGTCGCGGCCTCCGTGGCCTCCGTGGTGGACCTGGCGGCCCGGCGCACCCACCAGGCCGCGCGGCTGCGCGCGGAGTCCGAGATCCTCTCGTTCCTGGCGGGCAGCGTGCTGCGCGGCGAGACCACGCTGGACGCGCTGCTGGAGCGGGTCCGGGAGACCTTCGCCATGGAGTCCGCGGCGCTGCTGGAGCGGGCGAACGACGTCGAGCCCTGGAACCGGGCCGCCGGCGTGGGCCCGAACCCCGCCGACCGGCCCGAGGACGCGGACGTGGACATGCCGATCGGGGACCATATGGCGCTGGCCCTGTCCGGACGGGTGCTCCCCGCCGAGGACCGCCGGGTCCTGGGCGCCTTCGCGGCCCAGGCCGCCGTGGTCCTGGACCGGCAGCGCCTGGTCGGAGAGGCCGAGGAGGCCCGCCGGATGGCGGAGGGCAACCGGATCCGGACCGCGCTGCTGGCCGCCGTCAGCCACGACCTGCGGACCCCGCTGGCCTCCATCAAGGCCTCGGTCACCTCGCTGCGCTCCGACGACGTGGAGTGGTCCGAGGAGGACCGCGCCGAACTCCTGGAGGGCATCGAGGCCGGTGCCGACCGGCTCGACCACCTGGTCGACAACCTGCTGGACATGTCCCGGCTCCAGACCGGTACCGTCACCCCGCTGATCCGGGAGATCGACCTCGACGAGGTGGTCCCGATGGCGCTGGGCGGCGTACCGGAGGACAGCGTGGTGCTGGACGTGCCCGAGGCGCTGCCGATGGTGGCCGTGGACCCCGGCCTGCTGGAGCGGACCGTGGCGAACGTGGTGGAGAACGCCGTCAAGTACAGCCCGGCGGGAGCGCCCGTACTGGTCGCGGCCAGCTTCCTCGGCGACCGGGTCGAGGTGCGGGTCGTCGACCGGGGACCGGGTGTGCCGGACGAGGCCAAGGACCGGATCTTCGCCCCCTTCCAGCGGCACGGGGACGCGCCGCGCGGGGCCGGGGTGGGGCTCGGGCTCGCGGTCGCCCGCGGCTTCGCCGAGGCCATGGACGGCAGCCTGGCGGCCGAGGACACCCCAGGGGGCGGGCTGACCATGGTGCTCACCCTGCGCGCGGTGACCCGGGGCCGGGAGCCGGGGCCGGTCACGGTGGACGGCGAGCAGCTGAGCCGCGGCCCGACGGGCCCCCGCTCCGATTCCGATTCCGATGCCGAAGCCGGGGCCGAAGGCGGTCCCGCCCCCGCCCCCGACCCCGTGACAGGCGATCCGATGCGACAGAAGGCAGGACCCCGATGACCAGGGTGCTCGTAGTGGAGGACGAGCCGCAGATCGTCCGAGCCCTCGTGATCAATCTGAAGGCGCGCAAGTACGAGGTCGACGCGGCCTCCGACGGGGCGAGCGCCCTGGAGCTCGCGGCCGCCCGCCACCCCGACGTGGTCGTCCTCGACCTCGGGCTGCCCGACATGGACGGCGTCGAGGTGATCAGGGGGCTGCGCGGCTGGACCCGGGTGCCGATCCTGGTCCTCTCCGCCCGGCACAGCTCCGACGAGAAGGTCGAGGCCCTGGACGCGGGGGCCGACGACTACGTCACCAAGCCCTTCGGCATGGACGAGCTGCTGGCCCGGCTGCGCGCGGCCGTACGACGGGCCGAGCCCGCCGCCGGTACCGGCGAGGGCGAGGTCGTCGTGGAGACGGCCGGCTTCACGGTGGACCTGGCGGCGAAGAAGGCCGTCCGCGCGGGCCGGGACGTACGGCTCACACCCACGGAATGGCACCTGCTGGAGGTCCTCGTCCGCAACGGCGGCAGGCTGGTCAGCCAGAAGCAGCTGCTGCAGGAGGTCTGGGGCCCTTCGTACGGAACCGAGACGAACTACCTGCGGGTCTACATGGCGCAGCTGCGCCGCAAGCTGGAGGCCGACCCCTCGCATCCGCGGCACTTCATCACCGAACCGGGCATGGGATACCGCTTCGAGAGGTAGTGGGGGCGCCGGTACGCTTCCTGTATGAGTGCTGAACCGCGTCCCGAGAAGCCCGCGAAGCCGGTGAGGCCGGCGGGCCGGTTCCGCCGGATGATAGAGCGGCTGTCGACCTCGCAGGAGGAGCTGCATTCGGCGGAGCTGCAGGAGGACGCAGAGGCCGCGGGCTGCACGCGGATCTGCGACTGCCACGACCGCCAGATAGTCAAGGTGACCGGGACGCTGCGTACGGTCACCCTGCGGCCGAGGGCGGGCGTCCCCGCCCTGGAGGCGGAGCTGTTCGACGGCTCGGCCGCACTGGACGTGGTCTGGCTCGGGCGTCGCTCGATCGTGGGAATCGAGCCCGGCCGACGCATGATCGCCTCCGGACGCATTTCCATGAGCCACGGCCGTCGGGTGCTCTTCAACCCGAAGTACGAACTCCGACCGCTCGGACAGGAGCAGTAACCGGTGACGTCACTCGACAAACCGACCACGCCAGAACCCGGCGCCGCGCCTTCGGAGGACCAGAAGGCGGTGACGCAGGCGGCGCTCTTCGACGCCTTCGGGGGCATCCGGGGCACCGTGGAGACGATGCTGCCCGGACTGCTGTTCGTGATGATCTACACGATCAACAAGGACGTGAAGATGTCCGCCATCGCGGCGGGCGCCGTCGCGGTCCTGCTCGTGATCGTGCGGCTGCTGCGCCGGGACACGGTCAAGCACGCCTTCAGCGGTGTCTTCGGCGTGGGCGTGGGCGTGGCCTTCGCCCTCTTCACGGGCAGCGCCAAGGGCTTCTACCTGCCGGGCATGATCTACGGGGTCGGCCTGGGTGTCGCCTTCACGGTGTCGGCGCTGGTGGGCTTCCCGCTGCTCGGCGTGATCCTGGGGCCGGTGTTCAAGGAGAACCTGTCCTGGCGCACCCGCAACCCCGGCCGCAAGAAGGCCTACACGAAGGCCAGTCTGGCCTGGGGCATCATCTTCCTGGCCAAGTACGCGATCCTCTTCCCGATCTACTGGTGGGGCGACGCCACGCAGTTGGGCTGGGTCCTGATCGCGCTGAAACTCCCGCCGATGGTGCTGGCGGTGTACTTCACCTGGCTCTTCCTGGCGAAGGCCCCGCCGCCGATCGACGTGATCGCGGAGTGGGAGGCCAAGGAGGCCGCGGCGGAGCAGCGCAAGGCCTGACGGCCCGCGGCCCGCATCGGACGAGGGCCGGGCCGGGCGGTGACCGCTGCGGCCGGGGCCTCATGCGGGAGAGCCGAAGGGGGCGGGCGACCGACCGG
>NZ_JBHXRU010000113.1:0-18530 GCF_042716255.1 Streptomyces sp. NPDC058662
GATGCGTGGCGTTCGCCGACAGGGCGTCGAGCCAGGCCGTCACGGCCGGCCGCGTGGCGGGCATCCGGGCCGGCAGCCCGGCCGTCGTCCGCTCGCGACGGGGGGCCGTTCCTAGACCAGCGGTCGGGGCAGGGGCTCGCCGTACCAGAGCTCGACCAGCCGGGCCGCGATCGAGATGCCCGCCGGGGGGAGCACCTCGCCCGACTCGATCGCCGCGCGCAGGTCCTCGCGGGAGAACCAGCGGGCCTCCTGGATCTCCTCGCCGTCCACCGTGATCTCGGAGCTGGTGGCACGGGCTGTGAAGCCCAGCATCAGGCTGTACGGGAACGGCCACGGCTGGCTGGCCACGTACTCGACCTCGCCGACCCTGACTCCGGCTTCCTCCCACACCTCGCGGATGACGGACTGCTCGATCGACTCGCCCGGCTCCACGAAGCCGGCGAGGGTGGAGAACCGCCCCTCCGGCCAGTGCACCTGGCGGCCGAGCAGCGCACGGTCCTGCTCGTCCGTGACCAGCATGATCACGGCCGGGTCGGTGCGCGGGTAGTGCTCGGCGCCGCAGCCGGGGCAGCGGCGGATGTGCCCGGCGGCCGCGACCACCGTGCGCTCGCCGCAGCGGGAGCAGAAGCGGTGCATCCGCTGCCAGTTCTCCAGGGCCACGGCGTGCAC
Organism: Streptomyces sp. NPDC058662; assembly: GCF_042716255.1. Classification (NCBI taxonomy): domain Bacteria; kingdom Bacillati; phylum Actinomycetota; class Actinomycetes; order Kitasatosporales; family Streptomycetaceae; genus Streptomyces; species Streptomyces sp. NPDC058662. The sequence goes on from NZ_JBHXRU010000113.1 coordinate 670, forward strand.
CATCAGACCGGCGTCGCGCGGGGACAGCAGCATCCCGGCCTCGCGCAGGCCGGCCGCGCGGGCCGACTGGTCCATCCGCCCCGGCAGCGAGTCCTTCTGCAGGGCGAAGTACCGCACGCCGTCCTCGTCGGTGCCCAGGAAGTAGCGGTGCGTCTCGGTGACGGGGGCCTCGAAGGCCGGCGTCGTCACGATGCCCGTGCCCCCGTCGGGGGTGTCGTCGACCAGGACCTGTCCGCCGGAGACCACGAAGACGCGGGTCGTCGGGTGGCTCCAGGCGGCGGCGAGCCACGCCTCGTCGAGGCGGTGGTGCGCGGCACGGTCGATTCCGCTGGGTGCGGCGAGCGAGAGCGGGCGCTCGGTATGGGTGCTCACAGGTACTTCCAACTCCCCCATCGGGTGGGACACGGCGGGCTCGGCAGGGCGGGTGCGTCGGGCGGGTGCGTCAGGCGGGTGCGGGGGCGGCTTCGCGGTGGGAGGCGGCCAGGTCGCTCCAGAGGTAGGCGGTCGTCTCGACGCCTTTGAGGAGCAGGTCCAGCTCGACCTTCTCGTTCGGCGCGTGCCAGCCGTCGGAGGGCACGGAGATGCCGAGGAAGAGGACGGGCGCGTCCAGCACGTCCTGGAGGTCCGCCGCCGGTCCGGAGCCGCCCTCGCGGGTGAAGAGGATCTTCTGGCCGAAGGCGCGGCCCATCGCCCGGACCACGGACCGCAGCGCCGGGTGGTCCAGCGGGGTGAGGCAGGGCCGGGTCGGGGCGCCGAAGGTGACGGCGTGGCGGATCCCGGCCGGGATCCGCGCCGCGACCCAGTCCCTGACGGCCGCCTCGACCTCGTACGGGTCCTGCCCGGACACCAGCCGGAACGACAGCTTGAGGTGCGCGGAGGCGGGCACGATGGTTTTGCCGCCGGGCCCCTGGTAGCCGCCGCCGATGCCGTTGACCTCGGCGGTCGGGCGGGCCCAGACCCGCTCCAGCGTGGAATAGCCGGCCTCGCCGGAGGCCGCGTGGGACTTGGCCGTGCGCAGCCACTCGGACTCGTCGAAGGGCAGCTCGGCGATGAGGGCGCGCTCGGCTTCGGTGAGTTCGACGACGCCGTCGTAGAAGCCGGGTACGGTGACCCGCCCGTCGTCGTCGTGCAGGGCCGCGACCAGCCGGGCGGCTGCGGTGGCCGGATTGGGCACGGCCCCGCCGAAGGCGCCGGAGTGGATGTCCTGGTCGGGCCCGTGGAGGTCGATCTCGCAGTCGGCGACGCCGCGCATGCCGGTGCACACGGTGGGGGTGGTCTCGGACCACATGCCGGTGTCGGAGACGATCACGACGTCGGCGGCGAGTTCGCCGGCGCGGGCCTCGACGAGGTCGCGGAAGTGGATGGAGCCGGACTCCTCCTCGCCCTCGACGAGCAGCTTGAGGTGCACGGCGGGGGCCGCGGCGCCGGTGGCCGCCAGGTGCGCCCGTACGCCGAGGGTGTGGAAGAACACCTGCCCCTTGTCGTCGGCGGCGCCGCGCCCGTACATCCGGCCGTCCTTGACGACCGGCTCGAACGGGTCGGTGTGCCAGCCGTCGGCGAGGGCGGCGGGCTGCACGTCGTGGTGCCCGTACACCAGCACGGTCGGGGCGTCGGGGTCCTCGCTCGGCCAGTGGGCGAAGACGGCGGGGGCGCCGGGGGTCTCCCAGACCTCGGCGACGGGGAAGCCGGTCTCCTTGAGCTTCGCGGCGAGCCATTCGGCGCTGCGGCGTACGTCGCCCGCGTGCTCGGGCTGCGCCGAGACGGAGGGGATGCGCAGCCACTCGGCGAGGTCGTCGAGGAAGGCGGCGCGGTGGGTCTCGATGTACGTGCGGACGACGCTGTCCGGCTGGCTGTCGCTCATGCACCCGAGCCTATCCGGCCGTCCGGCCGTCACTGTCCGTGCCCGTTCGGCCTTGGAGGATCCGCTCAAGGCGAGCCCGGTCGGGGAGGTCGCGGGGGCGCACCACGCGGCCGCTGCGCACGTGCAGGAAGGCGGCCGAGACCCGGTCGAGGGGGGTGCCGGTGGCTTCCGCCCAGGCGAGGCGGTACACGGCGAGCTGGAGCGGATCGGCCTCGGTGGTGCGGCCGGTCTTCCAGTCGACGATCTCGTACGAGCCGTCGGGGGCGCGGTACACGGCGTCGATCCGGCCCCGTACGACGCGGCCGGCCAGGGTGATCTGGACGGGGGCCTCCATCCGGTACGGGGTGCGGTCGGCGTACTCGCTCCGCTCGAAGGCCGCCTTGAGGGAGGCGAGGTCCGCCTCGTCGGCGATGTCCTGGTCGGAACCGGAGCCGGGGAGTTCGGTGGCGGGGTCGAGGACGTCCAGCAGCGGCAGCGGCAGCTCGTCGAAGCGGGACTCGACCCAGGCGTGGAAGCGGGTGCCCTGGCGGGCGGCCGGCTGGGGGGGCTTGGGCATGGGGCGGGCGAGGTCGCGGGCGAAGGCCTGCTCGTCGGCGGCGAGCCGCAGGAGCTGGCTGGCGGAGAGGGCGGACGGCAGCTCCACGTCCCGGACGGCGGCGCGGGCGCGGCGGAGCTCGCCCTCCAGGGCGTCGAGGTCGCGGTCCCAGGAGGCGACGGCCCGTGCCTCCTCGGGGGTGAGCGGGGGGTCCGGCGCCGGCCGGGGCGCGGACGCGCCGGCCTCCGGCCCCGGGTCGTCGTGGCCGGCCGGGGCGGGGCCCGAGGACGGGGCCGCGGACCCGGGCGCCGACCCGGGCGCGGCCCCGGGCGCGGACGGGAGCGCGGACCCGGGCGCCGACCCGGGCGCGGACCACGTCTCCGCCTCGGGCCACAGGTCGTCGTCGGCCGGGCCCGAGCCCGGCGGCGGGGTCGCCGGCCCGGCCCACGCCTCGGCCTCCGGCCACAGGTCCTCGTACGGGGGCGGAGGCGGTTCCTCGGCGGGGGACGGGTCCTCGCAGTCCGGGGGCCACAGGTACGGCTCGGGGTCCGCGGCCGGCGGCGGGGTCGCGAGGTAGGACTCCACCAGGGCGGCCGCCGTGCGGCGCAGGGCGAGGGAGGAGGGGTCCAGGGGCAGCGGCCAGGAGTGGTCCGGGGCGGACTCCGAGGACAGGGCGGGGTTCTCGGCGCAGGCGTCCGGCTCGGCCGCCCAGGCCTCGATCTCGCCGAACCCGGCCGCGCAGTGCTCGTACAGGGCGGTCAGGAACGCGGACGGCCCCCGGCGCTTCTTCTGGGTCGGGCCCCACCAGTGGCCGGATGCCAGGAGCAGGGAGCGCGGGCGCGTGAAGGTCACATAGCCGAGGCGGAGCTCCTCCACGGCCTTGTGCTCCGTCAGGGCCGCCTTGAAGCCCTTCATGCCCGCCGCGGTCCAGGCCGGGTCCGCCGGCAGGGTCGGGGCGTCGCCGCGCAGCGCGTACGGGAGCACCTTCGCGTAGGAGGTCCAGGCCTCGGGCGCCTTCTCCTTGGGGAAGGCCCCGGCGCACAGGTCCGGGACGACCACCACGTCCCACTCCAGGCCCTTGGACTTGTGGGCGGTCAGGACCTTGACGGTGTTCTCCCCGCCGGGAAGCGCGTGGTCGAGGCCCTTCTCGTACTGGGCGGCCGTGCGCAGGAAGGCCAGGAACGCCAGCAGCGAGGCCTCCCCGTCCAGCGCGGCGAATCCCGCGGCCACGTCCATGAAGTTGGACAGCGTCTCGCGCCGGCGGGCCGCCAGCGCGTGCGGGGAGGCGGACAGCTCCACCTCCAGGCCGGTCGCGCTCAGCACCCGGTGCAGGACGTCCATCAGCGGGTCCGCCAGCGAGCGCCGCAGGTCGCGCAGCTCCTGGGCGAGGTGCGCGAAGCGGACCCGGGCCTCCGCCGAGAAGGGCAGGTCGTCGGGGGCCTGCCCGGCGCCGTCCAGGAACGTCTCCAGGGCGTCGGCCAGGGACACGATCTCCGCCGGGTCCACGCCTTCCACGGCGGCCGCCAGACGTTCGTCGTCGTCCGCCGCGCCGGCCGGCGCGCGGCCGATCAACAGCCGGGCCCGGCGCCCCAGCAGGGCCAGGTCCCGGGCGCCGATCCGCCAGCGCGGGCCGATCAGCAGCCGGACGAGGGCGGCGTTCGCCCCCGGGTCCTGGAGGACCTCGCAGACGGCGACGAGGTCGGCGACCTCCGGGAGGTGCAGCAGCCCGGACAGGCCCACGACCTCCACCGGCACGTCGCGGGCCACCAGCACGGCCTGGATGCGCGCGAAGTCGGCGGCGGAGCGGCACAGTACGGCGATCTCCCCGGGTTCGGTGCCGGTGCGGACCAGGTGGGCGACGGAGTCCGCGAGCCACTCCAGCTCCTCCGCGTGCGTCGGCAGCAGCGCGCACCGGACGAAGCCGTCGCGCTCCGCTCCCGGGGCCGGACGCAGCGCCTCCACCCCCTCGTGCATGGCGCGCAGCGGCGCGGCGAGCCCGTTCGCGAGGTCGAGGAGGCGGCCGCCGCTGCGCCGGTTCTCGCTGAGCGAGAGCCGGGTCGCGGGGGTGCCGTCGGCATGCGGGAAGTGCTCGGGGAAGTCGTCGAGGTTGGCCACGGAGGCACCCCGCCAGCCGTAGATCGCCTGGCACGGGTCTCCCACGGCGGTCACCGCGTGCCCGCTGCCGGCGCCGAAGAGCCCGGACAGCAGCAGCCGCTGCGCGACGGAGGTGTCCTGGTACTCGTCGAGCAGCACCACCCGGAACTCCTCGCGCAGCAGCGCCCCGACCTCGGGCCGGGTGGTGGCGAGCCGCGCGGAGAGGGCTATCTGGTCGCTGAAGTCGAAGAGGTCGCGGGAGCGCTTGGCGGCGCGGTAGCGGCTGACGAGCTCCAGCAGTTCGAGGCGGCCGCGCACGGCCTCCGGGACCTTGCGCAGGTCCTCGTTGCTGAGCCTGGCGTCGGCGAGGGCGCCCAGCAGCTCGGTGTCGTACTGCCGCAGGTGCGCCGGTTCGACCAGGTGCTCGGAGAGCTCCGCGTCGAGCGCGAGCAGGTCGCTGACCAGGGCCGGGACGGACTTGGTCAGCGACGGGTAGGGGCCGGGGGCCTCGCGCAGCACCTTCGCGGCGAGCTGGAAGCGGGTGGCGTCGGCGAGCAGCCGGGAGCTCGGTTCCAGCCCGATGCGCAGGCCGTGGTCCTTGAGCAGCTGCCCGGCGAAGGCGTGGTACGTGGAGATGCGCGGCTCGCCGCCGGCATCGCCCGGCCCCGCCGGCGAGGGGTCCGGATCGGTGATGCCGGCCCGCGCGAGGGCCTTGCGTACGCGCTCGGACAGCTCACCGGCGGCCTTGTTGGTGAACGTCAGGCCGAGGACCTGCTCGGGCGCGACCGCGCCCGTGCCCACGAGCCAGACGACCCGGGCGGCCATGACCGTGGTCTTGCCGGAGCCGGCGCCCGCGACGACGACCTGCGGGGCGGGCGGGGCGGTGACGCAGGCCATCTGCTCGGGCGTGAAGGGGATACCGAGGAGCTCTTTGAGCTGCTCGGGGTCGGTGAGGAGGGACGGGCGCGCGGACACGTGAAAAGGCTAGCCGCCCCCGCTGACACTCCCGCCCGCCCCGGAGGCGGCAGGGGCCCCGGAGACGGGCGGGCGCAGCCGATCCGGAGACGGGCAGTCTTCGCGGAGGGCGGCCGGGCGGGCGCCGCGCTCACTCCACCGTCTGGCGGCCCTCGGGGCGGGCGCTGCACGCGCTGCGGAAGGCGCAGTGGTCGCAGTGCCGGCCGGCGGCGGGCGCGAACCGCTCGTCCAGGACCCGCCCGGCGGCTGTGGCGAGCAGGTCCCCGACCCACTCCCCGTCGATCGGCTGCTGGGCCTGCACCTTGGGCACGGCGTCGCCGCCGTCGCGCTGCGCGGCGCCCTGGCGGAGCTGGACGAGCTCGGCCCCGCCGGGGGCGGGCCGCAGCCCGTCGAAGACCTCGTCCACGGCACCCTCGCGCACGGCGAGCTGGTAGACGGCGAGCTGCGGGTGGCGGGCGACCTCGTCCTTCGTCGGCGCGGCCTTGCCGGTCTTGAAGTCGACCACGTACGCACGCCCCTGCGGGTCCGCCTCGACCCGGTCCATGGACCCCCGGATCCGTACGGCGTACTCGCCCGCCTCCAGGGTGACGTCGAACTCGTGCTCCGTGGCCACCGCCGCCCGGCCGCCGCGGTCGGTGGTGTGCCAGCGCAGGAAGCGCTCCAGGGCGGCGCGGGCGTTCTCCTTCTCCTGGACGGACTTCCAGGGCGCGTCGAAGGCCAGGGCGTCCCACACCGAGTCGAGGCGTTCCATCAGGACGGCCAGGTCGGCGGGGGTGCGGCCGGAGGCGACCTCGTCGGCGAGGACGTGGACGACGTTGCCGAAGCCCTGGGCGGCGGTGGAGGGGGTGTCGGCCTTGACCTCGCGGCCCAGGAACCACTGGAGGGAGCAGGTGTTCGCGAGCTGGTCCAGGGCGCTGCCGGAGAGGGCCAGGGGCCGGTCCCGGTCGCGGAGCGGGACGCTGCTGCGGGTCGGCTCGTACAGGCCCCACCAGCGCTGCGGGTGGGCTGCGGGCACCAGCGGCCGGTCCTCGTCGTCGGTGAGCGCGGCAAGGCGGGCGAGGCGGCGGGCGGCCGCGTCGCGCAGCGCGGGGGTGGCGTCGGGGTCGACGGTGGTGGCGCGGAGCTCGGCGACGAGCGCCGGTACGGCGAGGGGGCGGCGGGGGCGGCCGGTGACATCGCGCGGGGGCACGCCGAGCTCGGTGAGGAAGCGGGAGGGCTGGTCGCCGTCCTCGGCGGGGGCCTTGACGGCGGTGACGACGAGGCGGTCGCGGGCGCGGGTGGCGGCGACGTAGAAGAGGCGACGCTCCTCGGCGAGCAGGGCGCCGGGGGTGAGGGGCTCGGCGAGGCCGTCGCGGCCGATGCGGTCGGCCTCCAGGAGGGAGCCCCGGCGGCGGAGGTCGGGCCAGAGCCCGTCCTGCACCCCGGCGACGACCACCAGGGACCACTCCAGCCCCTTGGAGCGGTGGGCGGTCATCAGGCGCACGGCGTCGGAGCGGACGACCCTGCCGGTGAGGGTGTCGGCGGCGATGTCCTCGGCCTCCAGCTGCTCCAGGAAGTTGAGGGCTCCGCTGCCGCCGGTACGGTCCTCCGCGCGGGCGGCGGTGTCGAAGAGGGTGCAGACGGCGTCGAGGTCGCGGTCGGCGTTGCGGCCGGCGGCGCCGCCCCGGCGGGCGTTGCGCTCCAGCCGCTGCGGCCAGGGGGTGCCGTCCCAGAGGGTCCACAGGGCCTCTTCGGCGGTGCCGCCGCCCTGGAGCAGCTCGCGGGTCTTGCGCAGGAGCAGGCCGAGGCGCTGCGCGCCGCGGGCGTGGGCGGGGTCGTGGGCGGTGAGCCGCTCGGGCTCGGCGAGGGCGCGGGCGAGCAGGACGTCGGAGGGCGCGGGCACCTTGACGCCCGCCGCGCGCTCCTCGTCCCGCAGGGCCCGGCCGAGCCGCCGCAGGTCGGCGGCGTCCATCCCGCCGAGGGGCGAGGCGAGCAGCGTGAGCGCGTCCTCGACGGTGACGCCTCCGGCGGGGTCGTCGGCGCTCCCGGGCCCGCGGTCGCCCCCGGCGGGCGGCTCGGCGTCGGACGCCGGGGCCGGGTCGGACTCGGCGGGCCCGGATCCCGCCGCCGCTCCGGCCCCCGCGGGGGGCTCGGTATCGGCCGCCGGGCCGTCGCCCCGGACGGCCGGCTCGGCATCCGCTGCCGGGACCGGGTCGGACTCGGCGGGCCCGGATCCCGCTGCCGCTCCGGCCCCCGCGGGGGGCTCGGCATCGGCCGCCGGGCCGCCGTCACCCTCGACGGGCGGCTCGGCGTCGGACGCCGGGGCCGGGTCGCGGTCGCCATCGGCCGGGGCGGGTGCGGCCTTCGGGTCGTGGGCGCCACCGGCGGGGGCCGCCGGGGCGGTTGCGGCCGCCGGGGCCGCCGCGATGCGCAGGGCGGTCAGGAGGGGGGACACGGCCGGTTCGTGGCGGAGGGGGACGTCCGTGCCGTCCGTCTCCACCGGGACCCCCGCCGTGATCAGGGCGCGCCGCATCGCCGGGAGGGTGCGGCCCGCGGAGCGGACCAGGACCGCCATGTCCCGCCACGGCACGCCGTCCTCCAGGTGGGCCCGGCGCAGGATGTCGGCGATGTTGTCCAGTTCCGCGCCCGCCGTCGGATACGTGAACACCTCCACCCGGCCCCCCTCCCGCACCGGCCGCAGCGCACGGTGCGCCCGGACCGCCGCCGCCGGCAGCCGCGGTACCGGCATGCGCGTCGTGAGCAGGCGGGTGGCGGCCAGCAGCGCCGCTCCGGAACGGCGGCCCTCCGTCAGGGCCAGCACCGAGGCGCCGGGGAAGGAGGACCCGAAGTCCAGGACGTTGTTGATGTCGGCGCCGCGGAAGGCGTAGATCGACTGGTCGGGGTCGCCGAAGGCGGCGAGCGTGCCGCCCGGCCCGGCCAGCGCCCGCAGCAGCCGCAGCTGCGAGGCGTCCGTGTCCTGGTACTCGTCCACGAAGATCGCGTCGTAGGAGGAGGCGAGGGACGGCGTGCGCTCCGCGAGGAGCACGGCGCGGTGGAGGAGTTCGGCGTAGTCCAGGGTGCCCTGCATGTCCAGGACGTCCAGGTACTCGGCGAGGAAGGCGGCCGCCGCCTTCCAGTCGGGCCGCCCTATGCGGTCGGCGAAGTCGGACAGCGCGCCGGGCCCCAGGCCGAGCTCGCGGGCGCGGGCCAGCACCGCCCGTACCTCGTCCGCGAAACCGCGCGTGGTGAGCGCGGCCCGCAGGTCCTCGGGCCAGCGGATGGAGCGGATCCGGCGCTGGCCCTCCAGCAGGGTGCGGACCATCACGTCCTGCTCCGGACCGGACAGCAAACGCAGCGGGTCGGCGAAGAGTTCGGTGTCCTGATGGGCGCGGACCAGGCCGTAGCAGAAGGAGTGGAAGGTGGTGGCCTGCGGGGCGCGCGCGCCGCCCAGGCGCAGTGCGGCCCGGTCGCGGAGTTCCACGGCGGCCTTGCGGCCGAAGGTCAGGACGAGGATCCGCTCGGGGTCGGCCCCCGCCTCCACCCGGGCGGCGACGGCCTCGACCAGGGTGGTGGTCTTGCCCGTGCCCGGTCCGGCCAGGACCAGCAGCGGTCCGCCGGGGTGGTCAACCACCGCCCGCTGCGCTGCGTCCAGCACAGGGGGATCCACCCGTTCCGGCCCGGTGCGCACGAGGCGGTACGCGTCGGGGGTCCGCGTACGCCGGCGTCCGGCGCGGTCGGAGGAAGAGGTGATCACGTGAGGTGCCGGTCCTGGTGGGTCTGCGGTGGCTGTTGCGGTGTCTGCGGGCGGTACGGGGGCTCCCGCGGCGGTCCCGGCAGGAGCCGGGCTCCGGTCCCGGGCCCGGGCCGAAGGGGCCACGCTACGGCAACCGCGGGTCCCCGCGCAGTCCGGTCCGGTCCCCCGTACGGGCCTTCGCCCGAGGGCTCGACCGCCCGTTCAGGCCGCGCATGGTCGAAGCTGTCAGGTGTGAGACTCGTCGCGCCCGTCCTGCGGTCCGGAGCCGTCCCAGCGCGCCCGGCGCATGTCCAGCCGGGGGTCGCCGGCGGCCGTCAGGCGCAGCGGGGTGGACTCGGCCCGGTAGTGCTCCAGGGCGCGCCGCTCGTGGCCGGGCAGCGGTATGCCGTCCGTCCGAACCACGCGCCACCAGGGCACGGCTCCTCCGTAGAGGGCCATGACACGCCCGACTTGACGCGGCCCGCCCTCCCCCAGCCACTCGGCGACGTCGCCGTACGTCATCACCCGGCCGGGCGGAATCCGCTCGGCGACCTCCAGCACGCGCTCCGCGTAGGCGGGCAGTTCCTCGCTCATTCGGGACATGGTGCAGTACGCCGGACGGCCGCGGGCGGAAGCCCAGGTTCCACACCGGCGCGCACCCTGCTGCCCCCTGGGACCGCCCGGCCGTGCCACCATCTTCCGGGCGGTGACTGGTGATACGTGATCAAGAAGAGACGGAAGTGACGACGAAGGAGCAGGGTGTGAGCCCTCCGGACGGCGGGGCGACGGACGACGGGGCGGCCGACGGCCGCACGCGCCCGGACGACCGCACGCAGCCGGACGGCGGCACGCGCCCCGACGACCCCGCGACACCCGCCGACCCCGCCGCGCCCCCCGGCGGCCCCGGGCCCGGCATCCGCCCCGGCCCCGGACCCGACGCCACCGAGGGCCCGCACGGCCACACCCCCACCGCCGCCGACCGGGTCGAGGTGGACGAGCCGCTGCTCGCCGCTCGCGTGCACCGCCCGTCCGACCTCGTACGCCTCCTCGGCGGCGTCCTCGGTATCGCCGTCGTCCTCGGCATCGCCGCCTTCGCCCACGGCACCACCGTCGGCCTGGAGGAGGACATCAACAAGGGCACGGGCGCGGCCCCGGTCCTGCTCATCGAGGTCGCCGCCCTGGTGTCCAGCATCGCCGTGCTGCTGCTGCCCGTCGCCTTCGCCATAGAGCGGCTGATCAAACGCGACGGACTGCGCATCGCCGACGGCGTGCTCGCCGCCGTCCTCGCCCACGGCGTGACCCTCGCCACCGACCTGTGGGTCTCCCAGGCCGCACCCGGCACCATCCAGGAGGCCCTGACCCGCCCCGCCGGGGCCGGCGGGTCCCTCACCGACCCGGTGCACGGCTACCTCGCGCCCGTGATCGCGTACATGACGGCCGTGGGCATGACCCGCAGACCCCGGTGGCGCGTGGCGCTCTGGGTGGTGCTGCTGCTCGACGCCTTCACCATGCTGGTCGGCGGCTACACCACGCCCTTCTCGATCGTCCTGACCGTCCTGATCGGCTGGAGCGTCGCCTACGCCACCCTGTACGCCGTCGGCTCGCCCAACGTGCGTCCGACCGGCCACACCCTGCTCGCGGGGCTGCGCCGGGTCGGCTTCCAGCCCGTCAGCGCGATGCGCGCGGACGCTCCCGACGGACCCGAGGCCACCGAGGTCAGCGACCGGGGCCGCCGCTACCACGTCACCCTGGAGGACGGCCCGCCGCTCGACGTCACCGTCGTCGACCGCGAGCAGCAGGCCCAGGGCTTCTTCTACCGCGTCTGGCGCCGGCTCACCCTGCGCGGCATCACCACCCGGCGCAGTCTGCAGTCGCTGCGCCAGGCGCTGGAGCAGGAGGCGCTGCTCGCCTACGCCGCCATCGCGGCCGGGGCCAACGCGCCCAAGCTGATCGCCACCTCCGAGCTCGGCCCGGACGCCGTGATGCTCGTGTACGAGCACCTGGGCGGCCGCACCCTGGACTCCCTGGCCGACGAGGAGATCACCGACGGGCTCAGCCGCAACGCCTGGGAACAGGTACGGGCCCTGCAGTCGCGGCGGATCGCGCACCGCCGGCTCACCGGCGACGCCCTGGTGGTGGATCGTTTTGGCACGGTGATCCTGACCGACCTGCGGGGCGGCGAGATCGCGGCCGGCGACCTGGTGCTCCGGATGGACATCGCGCAGCTGCTCACCACCCTCGGCCTGCGGGTCGGCGCGGAGCGGTCGGTGGCCTCGGCGGTGTCGGTGCTCGGGCCGGACACGGTGGCGGACTGCCTGCCCCTGCTCCAGCCGATCGCGCTGAGCCGCTCCACGCGGGCGACCCTGCGCCGGCTGGCCCGGGAGCGGGCGGACCGCCAGCGGGAGGCCGTACTGGAGTCCTCGCGGGCGGCGAAGGCGGCGCGCGAGGCGGATTCCGCCGGGCCGGGGACCACCGCGTCGCAGGCGGCCGACCGGAAGGCCGAGAAGCGGGCGCTGGACGACGCGCTGGACGGGGCCCGCGAGGAGGACCTGCTGAGCCAGATCCGCCAGCAGGTGCTGCTGATTCGCCCGCAGGCACCGGTGGAGCCGGCCCGGCTGGAGCGGATCCGTCCGCGCACCCTGGTGTCGTTCATCGCGGGTGCGTTCGGTGCGTACTTCCTGCTCACCCAGCTCGCGCACGTGGACTTCGCGACCATCGTCACCCAGGCCCAGTGGGGTTGGGTCGGAGCGGCTCTGGCCTTCTCGGCGCTCAGCTACTTCGCCGCCGCGATGAGCCTGCTGGGCTTCGTGCCGGAGCGCGTGTCGTTCCTGCGGACCGTGGTGGCGCAGGTGGCCGGGTCCTTCGTGAAGCTGGTGGCGCCCGCGGCGGTCGGCGGTGTCGCGCTGAACACGCGGTTCCTCCAGCGCGCGGGGGTCCGCCCCGGCCTCGCGGTCGCGAGTGTCGGCGCCTCCCAGCTGTTCGGCCTGGCCAGCCATATCCTGCTGCTGCTGTCCTTCGGCTACCTGACCGGGACCGAGAAGACCCCGCAGATGACACCGTCCCGGACGGTCATCGCGGGTCTGCTGACGGTGGCCGTGCTGGTGCTGGTGGTGACGGCGGTGCCCTTCATGCGCAAGTTCGTGGTCACCCGCGTGCGGGCGCTCTTCGCGGGCGTGGTGCCGCGCATGCTGGACGTGCTGCAGCGGCCGCAGAAACTGGTGACGGGGATCGGCGGCATGCTGCTGCTGACCGGCTGCTTCGTGATGTGCCTGGACGCGTCGATCCGGGCCTTCGGCGGCGGCGAGGCCATCAGCTACGCGAGCATCGCCGTGGTGTTCCTCGCCGGGAACGCGCTGGGGTCGGCGGCGCCGACCCCGGGCGGCATGGGCGCGGTGGAGACCACGCTGACGCTCGGCCTGATCGCGGCAGGGCTGGAGAAGGAGGTCGCCATCTCGGCGGTACTCCTGTTCCGCCTGATGACGTTCTGGCTCCCCGTCCTCCCGGGGTGGATCTCCTTCAACTTCCTGACCCGCAAGGAAGCGATCTAGCATCCCGGTCCGGGCGCTCCCGTCCGGTGCCCGGCCGGGCGGGACCCCCGGATGGGTCAGCGCGGGGGCGGGCCCGGGCGGGCGGCCCGAGGATGGGGGCATGCCGACAAACGCCTGGCGGGCCACCGCCGCCACCGCACTCGCCGCCGCCCTGCTGAGCACCGGCGCCTGCTCAGACGGCGGCGACCCGAAGAAGACGACGGCCGACGGCGGCAAGGACCCCAAACCCCTCGCGTGGGGCGAGTGCTCGGCCCCGACCGCCGCGCAGGGCGGCGGCCAGGTCCCGCCCAAGGACTGGCAGTGCGCGACCCTCGACGTCCCCCTCGACTACGCGGAGCCCGAGGGCGAGACCGTCCCGATCGCCCTCATCCGCGCGAAGGCCCGGGACCAGGGGAACCGCATCGGCTCCCTCGTCTTCAACTTCGGCGGCCCCGGCGCCTCCGGCATCACGGCCCTGACGGGCACCGCCCAGCAGTTCGAGGCCCTGCGCTCGAAGTACGACCTGGTCGGCTTCGACCCGCGCGGGGTGGGCGCCAGCGCCCCCGTCCGCTGCGAGGACGACAAGCAGCTGGACACGTACTACGCCCAGGACTCCTCCCCGGACACCCCCCAGAAGGAAGCCGCCTTCCTCGACACCAACAAGGCCTACCAGCAGGCCTGCCGGGCGAAGTCCGGCAAGCTCCTCCCGCACGTCGGCACCCCCGACGCCGCCCGCGACCTGGACCGCATCCGCCAGGCCCTCGGCGACGACAAGCTGCACTACATCGGCTTCTCGTACGGGACCGAGCTCGGCGGGGTCTACGCCCACCTCTTCCCCAAGAACGTCGGCCGGGCCGTCTTCGACGCCGTGGTGGACCCGACCAAGACTCCCGAGGAGAGCGCCCTGGGGCAGGCCAAGGGCTTCCAGCTGGCCCTCGACAACTTCGCCCAGGACTGCGTGGACCGGGGCGACGCCTGCCGGCTCCGGGGCAGCACCGCCAAGGAGGTCGAGGCGACCGTCATCGAGCTGCAGAAGTCCCTGGCCGCCAAGCCCATCGCGGGCATCGGCGACCGGAAGTTGACGGAGTCCGCCGCGACCAGCGGCATCGCCTCCGCCCTGTACTCCAAGGAAACCTGGCCGCTGCTGGAGCAGGGGATCGACGAGGCGGAGGGCGGCCAGGGGCAGCTGCTGCTCAGGCTCTCCGACGCGCTCAACGGCCGCGACCCCGGCGGCCGGTACAGCAACATCGGCGCCGCGAACACGGCCATCAACTGCGCCGATTCCAAGCAGCGCTACACCCTGGAGCAGACCAAGGCCAAGCTGCCGGCCTTCCGCGCGGCCTCGCCCGTCTTCGGGGACTTCCTCGGCTGGGCGATGCTGAGCTGCAGCGACTGGCCGGTGGCCGGCGCCTCGGACACCCCGGACGTGTCCGCCCCGGGATCCGCGCCCATCCTCGTCATCGGCAACACCGGCGACCCGGCCACCCCCTACGAGGGCGCCCGCAACATGGTGGAGCGCCTGGGGCCCGGTGTCGGGGTCGAGCTCACGTACAAGGGCGAGGGGCACGGCGCCTACACCACCGGCGACCGCTGCGTCCAGGACGCCGTGAACACGTACCTGCTGGAGGGGAAGGCGCCCGCCGCGAACACCGTGTGCACCGCTCCGGCGGACCCGTCCGGCGGGCACGACGAAGAGGCCGTACCCCCCACCGCGGTGTGAGGTACGGCCCCTTCGGGGACCGCTAGTAGATCGGCTTGCCGGGTTCGATCTGGTGGACCCAGCCGATCACGCCGCCGCCGACGTGGACCGCGTCCGCGAAGCCCGCGGACTTCAGGACCGCGAGGACCTCCGCACTGCGGACACCCGTCTTGCAGTGCAGGACGATGCGCTTGTCCTGCGGCAGGTCCTGCAGGGCGGTGCCCATCAGGAACTCGCCCTTGGGGATCAGCTTCGCGCCGGGGATCGAGACGATCTCGTACTCGTTGACCTCGCGGACGTCGATGATCTCGATGGCCTCGTCGCTGTCGATCCACTCCTTGAGCTGCTTGGGAGTGATCGTCGACCCGAGCGCGGCCTCCTGGGCCTCCTCCGACACGACGCCGCAGAAGGCCTCGTAGTCGATGAGCTCGGTGACGGTCGCGTTCGGACCGCAGACCGCGCAGTCGGGGTCCTTGCGGACCTTGACCTGGCGGTACTGCATCTCCAGGGCGTCGTAGATCATCAGACGGCCGACGAGCGGCTCGCCGACGCCGGTGAGGACCTTGATCGCCTCGGTGACCTGGATGGACCCGATGGACGCGCACAGCACGCCCAGGACGCCGCCCTCGGCGCAGCTCGGGACCATGCCCGGCGGGGGCGGCTCCGGGTAGAGGCAGCGGTAGCACGGGCCGTGCTCGGACCAGAAGACCGAGGCCTGGCCGTCGAAGCGGTAGATCGAGCCCCACACGTACGGCTTGTTCAGCAGGACGCAGGCGTCGTTGACCAGGTAGCGCGTGGCGAAGTTGTCCGTGCCGTCGACGATGAGGTCGTACTGGCTGAAGATCTCCATCACGTTCTCGGCTTCGAGCCGCTCTTCGTGGAGGACCACGTTCACGTACGGGTTGATGCCCAGCACGCTGTCGCGGGCCGACTCGGCCTTGGACCGGCCGATGTCCGCCTGGCTGTGGATGATCTGGCGCTGCAGGTTGGACTCGTCCACCTCGTCGAACTCGACGATGCCCAGCGTGCCGACGCCGGCCGCGGCCAGGTACATGAGAGCGGGCGAGCCGAGGCCGCCGGCACCCACGGCGAGCACCTTGGCGTTCTTGAGGCGCTTCTGGCCGTCCATCCCGACGTCCGGGATGATCAGGTGCCGCGAATACCGGCGGACCTCGTCAACGGTGAGCTCAGCTGCTGGCTCGACCAGCGGTGGCAGCGACACGGGCACTCCGAGGATGGGGAGCATCCCCGCGGGAGCAGGGAGCAGTCTGATGATTGTTCTCCCCGTAACACTGCCACGGCCTACTTCATTCCGAGACACCTGTTCCGATCCGCGAGACGATTTCGTCCCAGTACCCGGGCATCGACGCCCAGGGGTCGCCGCCCCGCACACCGAGCCGGTCCGTCAACCAGATGGTTCCCGCGCCCTGCCAGCGGGCGATCCGGGTCGCCTCCTCCAGGTGGGTCCGCGGCACCCCGTGGACGAGGTGGCAGAAGCGTTCGGCCGGGTGGTCCGCGGTCCACTCCGCCACCTGCGACCAGCGGTAGTCGGCCCAGGTCCCGGAGAAGGTGACCAGCTGGTCGGCGGCCTCCAGGTACCCCTCGTGCGGATGGGTGCCGTGCCCGAGCACGATCCGCAGCCCGTCCCCCAGGCCGCGGAGGGTGTCCGTCACCCGGCGCACGTGCGCCAGCTCCGTCCGGTCGGCCGGGGCGGCGGCGAGGTAGAAGCCGCCGACCCCGTACCAGTCCCGGTAGCGGTGGGCGTCGGACACGAGCTCCCCGAAGGACCGCCCGCCGTCCCGCATGGCGAGATGGCCCAGGACGGTGCCGCCGGCGGCGCGCAGCTTGGCCGCCGCCTCGGTGCAGTGCGGGTCCGGCCGTCCGCCCGGTCCGTCCGCGACGTTGAGCACCGCCCAGTGCAGCGGGGTGCCGGGGCGGGTCAGCTCGGCCCATTCGACGGGGGCGAGCAGCGGGTGCGCGTAGCCGGGGATGCCGAGACCGAGGCGGCCGGCCTCGGTCCCGGCCGCCGTCGCGGTGCCCGGTGGGGTGGTCAGATGCGGCACGCCGCCTCCATCCAGATGTCCGCGAGGGATTCCTCCAGGTTGATCCGCGGGCGCCAGCCGAGCCGGTCGCGGGCGGTGCGCACGTCGGCCTGCTGCCAGGCGCCGCAGCCGTCGGGGTACGGGTACGCCTGCGGCGCGGAGCCGGCGAGCTGCTCGGCCGTGGCCTCGGAGCGGGGTGACCCGATGGCGGCGAGCCCGGCGGGGCGGCCGGGGTGCGCGTGCGCCTGGGGCCCTCCGTGCGGGACGTCCAGCTCGTGCAGGGCGCCTCCGTACCCGGCGACCCGGGCCAGCACGGCGGCCGCGTCGCGCAGCCGCACCGCGCGACCGGTGCCGATGTTGACGACGCCCTGGGCGGCCGACAGGGAGGCGGCGTGCACGGCCCTGGCCACGTCCCGTACGTCCACGAAGTCCCGCTGGACACCGAGCCCGCTGAGCTTGAGCTCCCCGTCCCCGGCCTGCATCGCGCGGCGCATGGCCTCGGCGAGGCGGCCGAGCGGGGACCCGGCGGGCGTGCCGGGGCCCACGGGCGAGAAGACGCGCAGCACGACGGCGTCCAGCCCGGAGCCCAGGACCAGTTCGGTGGCGGCCAGTTTGCTGACGCCGTACGGTCCGCCAGGTCTCGGCACGGCGTCCTCGGCCGTGGACGATCCTGGCTGGCTCGGTCCGTACTCGGCGGCGCATCCGAGCTGGACCAGCCGGGCCCCGCACCCGCTGCGGCGCAGCGATTCGCAGATGGTGGCGACGGCGACGGTGTTGTGCCGCGTCAGCTCCCGGGCTCCGCCGCGGGTGGCGCCGGCGCAGTTGATGACGACGCCGGGGTGGACGGCGTCCAGGAAGCGGGTGAGCGCGCCCGGGCTGCCGGTGGCGAGGTCGAAGCGGACGTCCGCGTCGTCGCCGCGGCCGAGTGCGGTGAGCTGGACGGCGGGGTCGGCGAGCAGCCGGTCGGCGACGTAGCGGCCGAGGTATCCGTTGGCTCCGATCAGCAGCACCCTCATCGCGTGGCCCCTTGGTTGGTTGGCTGGCCGGTCATGTCCTTGTTCTCCTTGCGTGTGGGCGGGTGGGGGCGGTGCGGGCGGAACGTCAGGGCCGCGCGTGCGCGGAGGCCCGGGCCAGCGCGCGGACGGCGTGTACGAGGAGTCCCGCGCAGGCGGCGGGAACCGCCACCGGTACGGGCACCAGCGCGAGCACGAGGGCGGCGGCGACGGGCCCGCGGTGGGCGCCGTGCCGCAGCAGCAGCCGGGTCAGGAAGAGCAGTACGGCCAGCGGTACGGCCACCGCGAGCGGGGTGCCGGCGAGCGCGGCGGCCCCGGCGGCGGCGGCCGTGAACAGGGCGACGGCGGCGAGGAGCAGCGGGCGCGCCCGGGCCGCGAAGTCCTCCAGGGCCCGGCTCCCGGC